>JAAUYY010000113.1 GCA_014804865.1 Desulfovibrio sp. | reverse complement strand
TAACGGAAAGATTCGCGTCTTCGCGGCGGGCGCGAGCGAAGACGGCGCCGGTTCCGCGGACGCTTCGGCGACGGCGATCGCCCCTCTTGTTCTTTCTCCCTCCGTTCCTCTATACGCGGCCCCCGGAGACAGTTTCGAGGGAGCGGTCGTTATCGAAAACACGACTTCGCAAAAAAAGAAAGTAAAACTAAATTGCGATTTTGGATCCGGATTAGCTATAGACAGCTTTCCCGAAAAGGAATTTGTCATCGCGCCCAATTCGGAAATAAGAACCAGTTTTAGCGCGAGGGCTCTCGAAAATCCCGGGCCGGTCGCGGCCGCGTTCAAGGCGGAAAGCGACGGACGCGTCTATGAAAGGACGCTTTCGATGTCCATTCGACCGATCAGCTATCTGAAGACTTCCTATAAAACTGGCCGCGCCGCCATGGGAGAGACGATTGAATTTGATCGGGATGTTTTTCCCCATGGCGCTCAAGCCAGATTGGTCGCTTCGCCGTCGCCTTTGCCATTAATAAACGGATTTAAGGGTTATCTGGAGGCGTATCCGCATGGATGCACCGAACAGCAGATCAGTCGCGCCTTCGCCTTGCTTTCCGTTCGTTCCTGGTTTCCCAATGACAAGAACCTGGAAGAACAACTCGCCGCGGCGATAAGCGCGATCAAGAGCAGAACGAACGGACGGGGCGTCGCGCTTTGGCCTAATTCCGAGCCGGATCCGCTTTTGACCATCTACGCGGCCGACTTTCTGCTCTCGGCTCGAGCCGCCGGGTATGGGAACGACATGGACGCGCTGGAACAATTGAGCGCGATTATCCGCGATCAATGCGTCCTGAACGATTCCAGTTTGGCCTCCGCGCGAACTGTCGCTTACGGCGTCTGGGTTCTTGCCCGGGAGGGGGAGATCGTTACCCAATTGATCGAAAATCTGTNNCAGAGCNTNGCNCAAAGAGGNATCGANNCTTGGCGAACNGATCTAACAGCCTTGTTCCTGGCGGCGGCTCAAAAAGAGCTTCTTATGCGTCCCGCGACTCCANAGNATATCGCGATCGCGCCGGACGAAGGATGGTTTGACGAATATNCGCAAAAGGCCCTCGCGGCCTATCTCATGGCCAGGTATTTCCCCGAGGCCGACTCTGGCGAAATCCGGAAGGATCTATATGAATCCAGCGGGGCGGCATTAAATGGCGGAGGCTTCGCCACCTTTTCCGCGGCGCAGGGAGTTCGCGCTCTCGCCGNANCGGGAGCGGNCATACCGGCGCGAGCGGTNGCCAAAATTTCCTGCCTTGATCGGCGGGGAGGAGAANTGTCGCNCATAGCGGGAGGAAAAGCGGTCGAATTCNCTATTGATCAATGCTCGCGNTTCTTTCTCGATCCCGGCTCGANCGATATGTTCTGGCAGGCATCCGTTACGGGATTTGACAGATCGCCGGAGATCGGNGCGCAGGATAGAGGAATAAGCNTAAGCAGGACATATTATGATAAAAANGGCGACNTCGCGGATTCTTTCGAACAGGGAGACGAGATCGTCGCNGTAATCGAAGCCCGGACTTCTTCGGGAAAAAGCGCGGATTGCGTCATAGCGGATCTTTTGCCCGGCGGAGCGGAGTTAATTTTCGAGAGAGANAGTCGCGAACCGACTCCAGATAAAATAAAAAATGTCGATCGTCGCGAGGATCGGATTCTTATATACGCGTCGCTTGATAACGAGCCTGTAAAATTCTCGTATAAAATTCGCGCCGCCACAAAGGGGNAGTATCGGATACCTCCGATNAGGGGCGAGNCCATGTACGATCAGGCCGTTTACGGTCAGGGTTCGGGCGGAACGCTGGAAATTCATTAATAATGAAATTCCTCAAAAAAGNCGCCNTCGTCCTNTGCGNCGCGCTCGCGATTNTTTCCGGAGCCCTGTTTTTCTGCGAAAAGCCGGACNTGTACGAGAACGCGAGCTTTGGAAAGGNCGTTTTGGACAGTCGCGGAAATATCCTGAAGATCGGGCTTGCGAGCGACGAAAAATACCGTTTGCGAGCGAGACTCGATCAGATCCCGGAATANGCCATAAAGGCCGCGACGCGATATGAGGACAAATATTTTTATTCTCATCCCGGCGTCAACGTTTTNTCCATAGCGCGGAGCGCCTTAAATCTNGNTTCGGGCGCGCGCAAAACTGGCGCCTCCACNCTGACCATGCAGGTCGCCAGGATGCGCGGGAGACTTGTNACCAATACGATAGGAGGAAAATGCCGGCAGATCTGGGACGCCTTGCGNATNGAGAGGCATTACGGCAAGGACGAAATCCTCGAGGCNTATTTTAATCTGGCGCCTTATGGAGGCAATATCGAAGGCATTGAGGCGGCCGCGCGTCTTTATTTTAATAAANCTGCGTCNCGGCTGACGCGAATGGAGATTCAGGCCCTTACCGTAATTCCGCAAAATCCGACAAAAAGGCATCCTCTGCGAGGAGAGGCCTTTCGGGAAGCGCGCGAGAATTTGAGTTTTCTGCTTGACGACGCTCCGGACGGACTCCCTCCCCTGCATNTTAGAGCCCCGGGCGACGAAGGNCGGCTCNCTCCGCATTTGACAGCCGAATTGCTCGCCAGACATAAAGACGACGCGATCGAAACATATATCGAAAGGGATCTCCAACTCGCCCTGCAAAGAGCGGCGTCCGGTTTCGCGGAAAGAGGAAGGCGCTTTAATCTAAAAAACGCGGCAGCCATGATCATTGACGCCGACGAGGCCAAGGTCGTCGCCAGCGTAGGCTCCGCCGATTTTGATAATATTGAAATATCGGGCCAAATCGATGGGACGCGAGCGCGGAGATCCCCCGGCTCTACCCTGAAACCGTTTATCTACGCCNTGGCGCTCGATCAAGGCCTGATTCATCCGGCGACCATCCTGCCGGATAGTCCGCGCTCATTTGGCGGCTATGATCCCGAAAATTTCGATTATGGCTTTCGCGGCCCTGTGTCGGCTACCGACGCTTTGAGATCGAGCAGGAATCTTCCCGCTATTCTGCTCGCGGAAAAATTGCGCTATCCCGACCTCTACGCTTTTCTTAAAGAGGCGGGCGTCGATCTCCCCAAAGAAAAGGAATATTATGGACTCTCTCTCGCTCTGGGCGGAGCGGAAGTCGAAATGCGCCAATTGTGCGCCCTTTACGCGACATTGCTAAGCGGCGGCCTATGGCGACCGCTGAAATTTACGACCGGGGACGAAGAGCGGGGAGTCAAACGCGTTCTCTCGCCGGAAGCCGCCTGGCTCGCGCTTCATATGCTCGAGAGACCGGAAGCGTTCGTAAAAAACGGCGCCGACTGGACGCCTTATCGATATAAAACAGGAACCTCCAACGGCTACAGGGACGCCTGGACAATAGGCGTTATCGGCCATTATGTCGTCGCCGTCTGGGTGGGAAATTTTAATAACGAGCCGAATCCGCTTTTTGTCGGCGCGAAAACCGCGTTGCCACTTTTTCAGGAAATTATCGCTTCCTTATCGTCTCTGCGAGATTTGAGAGATCGGCAAGACAGCCTTTTAGCCGAACTCAATCTGGACAAGGCGCCCGTCTGCCTCGCTACCGGCGATTTCGCGAAGGGACAATGCCGGGAGCTAGGCGAAACCTACTATATCCCCGGAGTCTCGCCTGTTCGCGACAGCGGAATCCTGCGCCCAATCTTCATCGATAAGAGAACGGGCCTCCGCGCTTGCGTCCCCGATCCCGAAAATACCGAAGAAAGGATATGGGAATTTTGGCCGTCGGATCTGAAAAAAATTTTCGAGAAGGCAGGAATATATAAGCCCGATCCTCCCGACTGGTTGCCAGAATGCGGACGGAGAGAAGCGGCGGCGCCTCCGCCGAGGATTATTTCGCCCAAAAAGAATGTCGTTTATTACAAAAACGCGTCCGATTCAGACTTCGCGATCCCGTTGATCGCGGCGGCCGACGCGGACGCGGGCGAGATTAGCTGGTACGCCGGAGCTGTATTCCTGGGAAAATCGGCTCCGGGCGACGCGCTTTTCTGGCGACCGGCGCGTTTCGGAAAGACCGATATTCGCGCGGTCGATTCCGGAGGAAGAACAAGTCGCGTAAAATGCGACGTAAGTTTGACCGCTCCCGCCTATTAATCGACGCGATCCCCATAAGGACTCTTCAGATTTTCCTTATGGCCCACGGCGCGATCCGATTGGCTTTATGGGGACTCATCGACCCATTGCGCCAGTTTCCGAGCATGGGCCAGCATAGGCTTATCCATCACTTGTTGGGGGAGAGCCAATCAGCGATTTACTGACTGCTCCGCGTCTTGAGCCAGTTACAAATAAACGCGCGGAAGAATTCGCGCTCTTAGGCCGTCGCGCGCGGCCTTGCGATTGGCGAGACCCGTATAGCCAACTTCGCGCGTATATGTTTCTTCGTCCGCGAAATGATTGATGGCCTAGATCCTGAAGAACTTTACGTTCTCGACCTCCGCTCATTTCAGATTCCAGCCCTGACGCGTCATTTTCCGCGCGCGCTGTGAAAATATCCTGACGCGCCTTGTCGATTCTTTCCGCGCCGTTGCCCTCGCGCCATTCGTACATTTTCCCTCCCATGCGAATCGCTATTGAACTTGCGAGCGTCGCGAAGACGCGCCTTTAAACCTTAAGAGTATGTTTCATAGCCGTTTTTTAAACAGTTACGAAGAAGATCATTGGCCAAAAATCGCGGTTTTTGGCTCATTATCAACGCTTATCGCGGCGCGTCGGTTTATAAAATCCGGCGTTAGAAGCTATGAAGACAGCTTCTAACGCCGGCGGAAAATAAAAAGGAAAATTGACAAACAGGCATAATTTATAAGCCGGAGGCGCAATTTTACATTACGCTAAATAAGCTCCATGCCAAAGCGGGCCTTTCCCGAGTCGCGCCCGGGTCAGGGGATGTGTCTTCAAAAGCTAATGGATTTGGCCCGGTAATTGCATTAGTAAGGTAAAATTTGACATTATGGCCTGACGCCAGGCTTTCGCAGGCCGGGAACGCGCCTGAAATGGAGAGATTATGCAAGACGCGATGTTTAGCGGCGTTTTTGGAGCGCTTACCACAGAACACAGAATGAATTTTATCGCCAATAATTTGGCGAATGTGAATACGCATGGATATAAACGTCAAACTCTGGCCTTCAAGGACACCATGGCCTCTTACGCTCATGACGAAATCCGCGAGCCATTGATGCACCTTAAATCCAGTCCGCTTTTTCCGGAGGCGAAAAATATGGCTCGTCCGAGAATCGCGGTTTCTAAAACTGACTATTCCCAGGGCTCCATGGAATTTACCGGAAACGCTCTCGATCTCTGCATAACGGGTGAAAACGCCTTCTTCCGCGTTCAGGCTCCGAACGGCGAGTACCTGACCAGAAACGGGCACTTCGTATTGTCCAGCGACGGCACGGTCGTGACTCCGCAGGGCTTTCCGCTCATGGGCAACGGCGGTCCGATTCAGATCCCGCAGGGAACGCGAAATATAGTTATCGCGGGCGACGGTCAGATCTCCGCCGACGGCGCCAATATAAGCCGCGTGGATTTAATCAGCGTCGATAATCCGCAGAACCTCGAGAAACTTGGCTATAATCTGTATAAGTCTCGCGGAAATGTCGACGTGGAAGAGGGCGACGCCTACGCCGACGGCGCGAGAGTGGAGCAGGGCTTCACGGAAAAATCCAATGTCGAAGTCGTAAGCGAAATGGTGAATATGATTGAGGTGAACAGGCAATTCGAAGCCTATCAGAAGATTATGCAGACATCCGACACTCTGGATCGCGCCGCCAACGACAAGGTCGGCAAAAGAGTCGGTTAATACCGGCATGAAACTTGCTAACTAAAATATAAATTTTGTTCGAATAAAACAGAGGGGTAGATTACAATGATGCGTTCGCTTTATACTGGCGCTTCCGGAATGGTTGCCCAGCAACTTAATATTGACGTTATTTCCAACAACCTCGCCAACGTTAACACGACCGGCTTCAAGAAAAGCCGCGCGGAGTTCGAGGATCTCATGTATCAGACCATGAAGATCGCCGGCTCCGTAACCGACGGCGACAACAATCTGCCCGTAGGCATTCAGGTCGGCATGGGCGTTCGTCCCACCGCCGTCCATAAATTCTTCACCCAGGGCGATTTCCAGAACACCGGCAACGCGCTGGACATTGCTATCGAGGGCGACGGCTTTTTCCAGGTTGAAGTGAACGGCGATCTGATGTACACCCGCGCCGGTTCCTTCAAGCTCAATCAGGACGGAACAGTAGTTACGGCGAACGGCTATATTCTTCAGCCGGAATTTAATGTGCCCGCCGAAACCAAGAATATTTCCGTCTCCGCTTCCGGGCATATCGCGGCTTTGGACGCCGAAGGCCAGGAAATAGCGGGCGCGGATATTCCTCTCTATACTTTCATAAATCCGGCCGGTCTCGACGCCCGCGGCAGAAATCTCTACACGCCGACGGAAGCTTCCGGCGACGAGGTTGAGGGCACTCCGGGTCAGGACAACGTGGGAACGCTGGCCCAGGGTTTCCTCGAAATGTCGAACGTAGAGGTCGTGGACGAAATGGTTAACATGATCGTCGGACAGAGAGCTTACGAAGTAAACTCGAAGTCGATACAGACTTCCGACTCGATGCTCGGCATCGCGGTGCAACTCAAACGCTCGTAGGCGGATCGCCTGACCGCTCTCGCGGTCTCGCGCGATTCAATTTACACAATAATTATAAATTTACAAAATTTCATTCGCGGCGCTTTCCAACCGAAAGCGCGATTTTCGCGGGAATTGTTCGGGTCGACGCGGACGGGACGATTCCGCTGGCGAGAATCGCGGACGGCGGGAAAAGCCGCGTATTTTTTGGGTAAAATATGCGTTGGCTAGTCATATTCATGGCGCTTTTGATACTGACGCCCGCTTCGCCAGTTTCGGCCGCCCCGGCGACCGGAGTAACGCAAGGCGGCGTATGGCAGGATACGGAGAGAAATAATCGTCGCTCGCCTTCGCAGATAAAGAATCAGATTTCGGGGCCCAGAGTAAATAATCTGCCCCTCGCGAACGACGCCCAGGATCAGAGAGCGGCGAAGACGAAAAACGCTATCGCGGCAAACGCCGCCCCTTTGGCGAGCGGCGCGGACAATATGTTAAAAGACGGCGACTGGCGACTTAAGATCCTGCCGGCGGCCATCGCTACGAGCGACAATGTCCTGCTGGGAGACATAGCCCTTCCTATAGGGGTGGACGACGCGCTCTGGGAAGAGGTGCGCCTGAAGGAATTATGGCCGGCGCCTCCCGAAGAGGGCAAACCCATGCAAATCAATCGCTCCAAACTTTCCCAGGCGCTCCGGCAGGCTCTGGGTCAGGAGTACGCGAGTCGATGCATATTGCCTTCGTCCCTGGCGATTCAGAGGGGAGGCGTAGTGTTTCGCGAGGACGATTTGAGAAATTATGTCGTCAAAAGTCTGTCGCCGCAACTCGCGGCGATGCCCGGGGACGCGGAGCTTACGGATTTTAAATTGCCGGAATATATTTTTCTCGCTCATAGTCGGCAACAGGTTCAGCTGGAGCCGGGGAAGCTCGCGCCCGGAAGACTCGCCCTGCGTTTCGCCGTGCGCGAAGCCGACGGCGCCGTATTGCGGCGCGTGGCAGGAACCGCGAAGCTAAATTTATGGATCACCGCTCCGGCGGCGGCGCGCCCCTTGAACAAGGGGGAAACTCTTAATCCCGAGGCGATAACCTTCATGCGCATGAGCGCGTCGCAGATGAAGGATGTTCCCTGGGACGGCCAGGGCGGCCCGTGGCAGGTCGCTCGCTCGATAAGCAAGGGCGAGCCTATCTTGCAAAGCGATCTGGTCGGCAAGATGACCGTGCGCCGCGGTAATGTGCTTACCCTGGTCTATTCGCGAGGCAACGTCCATATGACGATTCAGGCGGAGGCGCTCGCCGATGGCGAACCGGGGGCCACAATTCCGGTACGCAATTTGCAAACAAAGAAACAGGTTTACGCCACTGTCAAGGACGGGAACACAGTAGTCATTTATTAGGCGCGTTTATCGCGACAATCCGTCCGGTCATAGTACTAAATAAGACAAGAAATTTTGGGAGCGGGGAGAAAAAATGAAAAACAGAATTTTGACACTGATTTTAGCGATGTCTTTTCTTATGTGCGCGGCCTGCGGCGGCGGATCCAACAGGCGTCCGGCCTTGCAACCGCCGATGACGCCTCCGCAGGAATATCGTCAGGAAGTTAACGGGCCGAATAATCCTGGATCGCTTTTCGCGGCCAGTCAGGAAGACACCCTGTTCGCCGATAGCCGCGCTCGTCGCGTAGGCGATATAGTAGTCGTGAAAATGGTCGAAAATACCAAGGCCCAGAGCAAGGCCGAAACTACCGCCGACAAGGAAAGCGGCAACAATTATTCCGTAAACGCCATGTTTGGGAATAGCAAATACGGCTTTATACCCATGGTCGGCGTAGGCCCGCTGGCCAGCGTCGGGGAGCCCGCGCTCCAGACCAATTCCAACAGCGATCTGGAAGCGACCGGCAAGACGAAGCGCGAGAACTATGTAACCACTTCTCTCGCGGCCAGAGTATTGCGCGTGTTGCCCGGCGGTCTGCTCCAGATCGAAGGCGCGAGACAAATTCGCGTCAACGAGGAAACAGAATTTATGGTCGTTCGCGGCATGGTTCGCGCCAAGGACGTGGACGCCGACAATAGCGTCTATTCCACGCAGATAGCCGACGCGAGCATTGAATATTATGGCAAGGGCGTGCTTTCAGACAAGCAGAAACCCGGATGGTTCACTCGCTTGATGGACAATGTCTGGCCCTTCTAGGAGCCGATAGTATAAATAAAAGGCCGGCGAAAGTCGGCTTTTTTTATTCGATGAGAAAGAGATTAAAAACTGTTCCATAGCGCGTCGCGATTGAAAATCTCCGACGCGCTATGACGGCTAGGGGCCGCGAAGAAGCCCGCGAAAATGCCGCGAGGCGAATTTGTCAGGAGAATGCCAGTCCTGAAGGACTGTTCGCATTGTCGCATGAAAGGCCTCGCGCTATGCTTGTCGCCGCGGGGCGTTGTCAAGCGCGAATTTTTATAAAGATATTAATAATCAGGCGACAAATTCGTTGAAGTCTTCTATAAAGTCCCTTTCCATTTGCTGTATGATTCTCAAATAACGATCAAAATTTTGCTGGAATTCTTCTATTGACCCCAAAGCGTCGACTTGAATTTTGAGCACTTTATCCTGACCGTCCCTCAAAGTGCATTTTCCTACGATATAATCGTAATTAACTTTATTAAGAAGCTTATACACTTCCAGAGACTTATTGTCGGCAAAATCAAGGCTAAGGTATTTGTTGAGAGAAGCGAAGTCGGGATCATTCTCGTTAAAAATCACGATATAGGTATCGCCTTCGTATTTGAAAACGATATCGCCCTCGTCGTCGAGTTTTGGACGGAATCCCTCGTCGCTTAAATAGGAAAATAGCTGGTCGACATTTTTGCTCATAATCGGACATCCTGTTTTTTAACTGTCTGGACAAATCTTCGACGGGCTTCGCTCGATGCGATCCTGCGGGATGGTCCGCCTGTTTATCGCGCGAAAGAAGCGTTTAACCGTCAAAGGGACGAATTAATAGTTAGCTTAAGCGGGCGATATGCGCAAGACGGAGCGAGGCGCTATCGCGGCCATTTCCGGCGCCAAGACGAGAGAAAGTGGGCGACGCTTAAGCGAAAGCGAGCGGAGCAAGCGGGTCGGTCGCGCGAATCGCGAGACAGTTATTAGGCTGATTAAGGGCGCGCGACTGGAAACGGGCGGCTTCGCTCGCTCCAGTTCGAGGGGAGCGAATGAGGCGAATTAAGTCAGATACAGGCCCAGGTGCCGATAGGCGAGACTTGTGGCGACCCGACCGCGGGGCGTGCGTTTTAGAAAGCTCATCTGGATCAAAAATGGCTCGTAGATATCTTCGATCGTTCTTGTTTCTTCGGCGCACGCCGCGGCCACTGTCTTGATCCCTACCGGGCCGCCATTATAGTGCCTGATTATGGTTTCCAGGATCTTGCGATCCATTGGATCGAGACCCTGTTCGTCCACATCCAGTTTCGCCAGAGCTTGGGAGGCGTCGGAAGCGCCAATCCCGTCGCTTCCGTTGACCTGCGCGAAATCGCGAACGCGTCGCAACAGGCGATTCGCGATGCGGGGAGTGCCGCGGGCTCGGCGCCCTATTTCCAAAGCGCCTTCGTCGGTAATGTCGACGCCAAGGATCCGAGCGCTTCGCTTTACTATTCGGGACAGATCCTCCGGCGAATAGTATTCGAGTTTCGCCAGAATGCCAAAACGATCGCGCATGGGCGAGGAGATAAGTCCGAGTCTCGTGGTCGCGCCCGCGAGCGTAAATGGCTCGAGATCGATTTTAACCGTGCGCGCCGCTGGTCCTTGCCCGATAACCAGG
>JAAUYY010000112.1 GCA_014804865.1 Desulfovibrio sp. | reverse complement strand
GAAGCCGTCCGAAACCATGACCGATCCAATTAGGCCGCCTTTGCGCTCTTCCGTTTCGCCCTCTATCTGGTCGAGCGCGACTTTCAGTTCGGGATCGCTCTCGGTCGCGCGCCGCAGTTCGTATAGACTCTTCCCCGTTCTCTCAAAAGCGAGATTATCGGCGTATTTTGTATGAGCCTTGCGAACGGCCAGTTCCACGCATCCCACCCTGTCCTGCTCTCCCGCGCCTATGGCGACAGTGGCTCCGTCGCGGGCGAAAATAACGGAATTGGAAACGACGCCGGCCTCGACAGCCCAGGCGAAGCGGAGATCGTCCAATTCTTTCGCGTCGGGATAGCGGGCGACGACCTCGACTCCGTCGGGCGTCTTCGCGGTGGCAGGAATGAAGTCGGCGGTCGATAAAATCCTGTCGCTAAAAGATTTTTGAATAATCAGGCCTCCGTCCGAAAGACTGCGAATATCGAGAAAGGAACCGCTAGTCAGCTCCGCCAGACGCCCTAGCCCGGGAAGCTCCAGAATCCTTAAGTTTTTGCGTCGCGCCAGGATTTCGACCGCGCCTTCCTCGTAGGTCGGGGCGGCGACGACTTCAAAATAATTTTGAGCCAGAAACTCCGCTATTTCCAGCGAGATCGGCGTATTGACGACAAGAACTCCGCCGAACGCGGCGATCCTGTCGCAATCGAAAGCGCGCTTAACCGCTTCGAATGAACTCTCGTTCCACGCTGCTCCGCAAGGATTGTTGTGCTTGAGAATGACGCAAGCGGGTTTGTCGGCGAGATATTGCAGAATATTGGCGCCGTTGTCCGTATCGGTCAGATTAGTCTTGCCCGGGTGCTTTCCGGCCTGAATCATTTGGCCGTCTTCGAGTCCGGAGACGATAGCGTCGTTCGGCTTCCGCCATTTTAATCCGCCGACGCTTATCGCGCCTTCGACCAGCTGGTAAAGAGCCGCGGGCTGATCGGGATTTTCGCCGTAGCGCAGACCGCGATTTTCGCCGCCTACGTTCCAGCGACGTTTTTTATAGACAAGTTTTTCGTCGCCCAGAATTATCGTCAGTGTTTCCGGAAATTCCTCGGAAACCAATTCGGAATACATGGCCTTTAGCTGACTCATCCTCTCTCCTCCAGCCAGTTTTTGGCTATTTGTCGCCGAGAAATCCTTGCTATCATAAAAAAGCTTCCGAGACCACAAGCAATGTCGCGACCGTCCGCCCAGACTCTTGCGTTTTAATTGGATTTAAGGCTAAATAGACGGAAAATTCAAGGTCGGTTCGAAAAGAGAGCTTTGGCGAATGCTGGTTCGCCGACGGTTAAACCTGTTTTTTGACCGACGTCGACCCGGGAGGTTTTCATGTCTGTCGCTTTTCTGGCTCTGCTCGCGATCATACCCATTGTGGTCGCGCTTGTGTTAATGGTTGGAATGCGCTGGCCCGCGACGAGAGCCATGCCTTTCGCGTGGCTCGCCTGCGCTATCTGCGCCATTCTCGGCTGGGATCTCTCGATCACGCGAGTCCTCGCCCTCTCCATTCAGGGCGTAATCATCGCCGTTGGCGTGCTCATCATCGTGTTTGGCGCCATTCTCATCCTTTATACGCTTGAAAGAAGCGGAGGCATGGAGACTATTCAATACGGAATGCAGAACGTAAGCCGGGATCGTCGCGTGCAGGCGATCATCATCGGCTTTATGTTCGCCGCCTTCATTGAAGGCGCGGCCGGTTTTGGAACGCCGGCCGCTCTCGCCGCGCCGCTCCTGCTTGGTCTCGGGTTCCCGGCCATGGCCGCGGCGGTCGTCTGCCTGGTATTCAATAGCGTTCCCGTGTCCTTCGGCGCGGTCGGCACGCCTATCCTCGTAGGCTTCGGTTTGCTCAGGGAAAAAGTCGACGCGCTCGTCGCGACTGATCCTTCCCTGCCCTACGCGGGCTTTGACTCGTTCGCGAAAGTCGTCGGCGAATACGCTACGCTCATGCATGGGCCAATGGCCATTATTCTCACTATTTTCATGATGGGCTTCATGACCAGATTCTGGGGTCCCGAACGCTCCTGGGCTCCCGGCTTCCGCGCCTGGAAATTCTGCGTCTTCGCCGCGATCTGCTTCCTGATTCCCTATGTAGCCTGCGCCTGGCTTCTTGGTCCGGAATTCCCGGCCATGCTCGGCGGTCTCCTGGGCCTCGCCGTTGTAGTCTGGGGCGCCAAGATGGGCTTCTGCGTGCCCGCCGATGTCTGGGGATTTGGCAATCCCAAGGACTGGGATCCTTCCTGGTCAGGCTCCGAAAGCAATCTGCAGGCTACGGAATTCAAGTCCCATATGAGCCAGTTCATGGCTTGGCTCCCCTATGTGATCATCTGTATCCTCCTCGTCATNTCCCGTATTCCGGAACTTGGTCTCAAGGGCTGGATGTCCGCGCAGAAGATCACCTTCAACAACATCCTNGGCTTCAAGGATATTTCGGAAGGCATTACNTATCTGTATCTCCCGGGCACATTCTTCATATTNGTCTCCCTGCTTACNATCCTGATACACAAGATGCCTTCTTCCGCCGTCAAAAGCGCCTGGGGCGAAAGCTTCCGCAAGATGAAGTCTCCCACGATCGCCCTCTGCTTCGCCGTCGCCCTTGTCGCNATTTTCCGCGGNTCCGGCGTTAATCCCAGCGGCGTTCCGTCCATGCCTCTGGCGCTGGCCGAAACCGTCGGCAACGCGGCCGGCGCGATTTGGCCCGTNCTNTCCGCCTTTGTCGGCGGCCTGGGCGCCTTCATTACCGGTTCGGCGACAATATCCGATTTGATGTTCGCCGAATTNCANTGGGANATGGCGTCTATGCTTCATTTGCCCAGAGCTATCATCGAAGCTTCGCAGACCGTCGGCGGCGCCATGGGCAATATGATNTGNATCCATAACATCGTCGCCGCCTGCGCGGTGGTCGGTCTCTCCGGTCGCGAAGGCGAAGTCATGCGCAAGACCTTCTGGCCCTTCCTGCTATACGGCGTAGTGGTCGGCGTCATCTGTTGCGCGCTGGTCGCGACGGCTTCGGGATCCATGTANAAGCGNTCGCGAAACAGACTGATTNAAAAAAATACAATTTNAAACTAACTCGCATTAACTGAAAGCGCGGCAAAGGCCGCGCTTCTTAATTTTAAAATTGACGACTNTCATCGATTCTCGCGGAATNGAGTCAATGTCGNTATACAAATTGAGGGAAAATTAGCGATCGAAGTTATAGCTTTATNGANGAATANTGTCTGTAGGCGTTAGGNANNCTTGGCGCGCGAAGGCGCTGTTTNTAGCGCGACGCCGACGCGACTTGCCGGAGGGNGTCTTCTCATAGNCGCGACGCGGGAGAGCGTTTAACNTTTGAGNCGTTAGCGGGACTGCGCGGCGTTCTGACGAGGATTAAAGAAATCGGGGAGAGCGAAAAGTCGATACCGCTTCGCTGGNGATGGCGACTTCGGCAAGGAGATCTGACCTTCGATATCTATAGGCTCGCTGGAAAGGCCGAAAGGCGACATTTGCTCCAGCCAGTCGGCGCGGAGGAAGATATTGGCCTCCACTGGGATAACGGGCATACTCGCGGTCGAGTTTCCCGCGAAAAGCTCCGCTCCGGGAAGTTTCGCGCTCCAGGGACTGTCGCGAGTCGTATTCCCAAAACTGGGCAAAGGCATATAGGATTTGCGAAGCGCCTCGAGAAAATCGTTGCCCGTGCGCCCCACAAACGTGTAGAGGGAAGAGCCGTCGCGAGACACCAANAGACTCACGGGCATNGTGCCNCCATGAATCCCCATATAGGCCGGTTTCCCGCCCTCCGGCATATCAACCCAGTCGTTGTCCCCGCGCGACTCGCNGGAAATGGCCANAAAAAGCAAAGCCGCGCAAAATAAAAAAAAGCCGCGTCTTTTCATATTCACTGCCGCTCGCGTTNTCCGATCAACCTCTTTCGCGAAAAAGACTTTGTAATATAATTTGATTATGCGCGGCGGGCGCCTCTGTCAAGCGGCTAAAATGGGCNCGATCTCGAATATGCCNCGCTCCCCAATTATTTCGCTATATTGGCGTCGCNCTTCNCCAAAAATAATCGCCAAATTTTTGTATATAAAATTTCTAAAATATATTAATGTTTTTTTGTCGACGGCGACGNCTCGCGCTAAAAATGGCGCTTTTATTGTATATATTTAAATCGCGTATTAAGAATTGACAGCGCGGAGGACAATATGAACAAGGTTTTGGCGCAAGACGAAGTTGACGCCCTATTGCGCGGACTTTCGGGCGGGGAAATCGAGACTGAACAGGANTTGCCGGTCGACGAAGAAGGCATAGTGCGTTTTGATCTGGCCAATCAGGATCGAATAATTCGCGGACGAATGCCAGTTTTGGAAATAGTAAACGACCGCTTCGCGCGCCTCTGCACCAACGCGCTTTCCAACGCCGTCCGCAAGCGGGTCGAGATCAACCCCATCTCCATTGACATGACCAAATTCGGCGAATTCATGCGCAATTTGCCCGTGCCTACTTCCATAAATATTTTCAAGATGGATCCGTTGCGCGGAAACGCCATCATGATCGTCGATTCGCGGCTGGTTTTCGCTCTNGTCGAGAATATTTTTGGCGGAGCGGGCTCGCAACCCAAGATCGAAGGTCGCGAATTTACGCGCATCGAGCAGGCCGTCGTCGACAAAATAGTGAAAATNGCCCTCGANAACATGGAGGAATCCTGGCGNCCNGTGCACGATGTCAANCTTGAAATGGTGCGGAGCGAAATCAATCCNCAATTCGCGGCGATCGTGCCGCCGAGCGACGTGGTCGTCATCATCACATTCGAAGTGGAGCTCGATACGTCNNTGGGNACTATGGTAATCTGTCTTCCTTACGCCACAATCGAGCCAATTCGCTCCAAATTGCACGCCAGTTTTCAGACAGAACGCCTGGAAGTGGATCATGTCTGGCTGTCGCGTTTGAAGGAACGTCTCCTCGAAACGCCGGTCGAGCTAAAGGTTCACTTCGGCGACACCACCATCACAGGCAATCAGCTTTTGCGGATGCAGGTCGGGGACGTCATAGTTCTGGATACGGACGTCGAGGATTTGCTTCCCTGCACTGTGGCCGGAGTCAAAAAATACGAAGGCATACCCGGCACCGTAAAAGCCATGAAATCTTTTCAGATTATCAAGGAAAACGAACCGCAATACACATAGGCGGCTAAAATAAAACGCGGTCTTTCGAATTTCACGAAAGACCGCGAGACAAAAAGCTAAATAGCCGCTTTACTCTTTGCCCTTTACTCCAGTCGCGGCTTCCTCGTCGACAATCCAGACGAGATCGCCAGCCGGCGGTCGAACCATTTGCGCCGGGAGCTTTGGGGGAGTAAGCAAGTTTAGCGCGGACGCCAAAGTTTCTCTCTTGTCCGCGCCGTTCACAAGAAACATACAACACCGCGCGTTATTAATTACCGGCAATGTGAGCGTAACCCGATCCGCCTTGCGCTCGGGCACATAGACATCCATCGCGATCCGCTTCTTTTCGGCGAGAACCGGCGAGTTTGGAAAGATCGAGCCAGTATGTCCGTCCCCGCCCATCCCGAGTAGCATGAAATCGAATCGGGGCAATTCGTTCGGCCCAATATTAAAATCTTTTCTAATCTGCTCTTCATAGCGCTCGGCAGCTCTTTCCGGATCGTCTTCGCCGTAGATCCTGTAGAAATGAGTGGCGGGCACCTTGCTTAAAAGCTCTCTGCGAGCGAGACCGTAATTGCTCTCCGGATGATCCGGCTCCACGCAACGCTCGTCCACCCAAAAAAAGGTCGTCTTGTCCCAGGGCAATCGATCCGCCCAGTCGGATTTGGTCAGGAGTCGAAATAGGGGAACCGGCGACGTTCCTCCCGAAATAGCGATCTTGAAAGCGCCCCTCTCGGCTATGGCCTCTTCGCAAGCCGCCGCGAGGATATGCGCCGCTCTTTCCGCCATCGCCGCGGGATCCCTGTGAATATGCAACGAAAGATGGACCGATCTGCTTTTCATCTTGCGCGTCCTTATTAAATATTCGTTCAGTTTTGAAATACCGGAGTAAGGCAGAAGCCTTCGGGATGATTATGCCCCGCTATAGCGCAGGCCGCGTCCGCAAAGGGCTCCTCCGTTATATGCAAGACCCTTCCATTATTCAGGCTTAAAGTCTGCCAGGACGCCGAGCAACGCAACGGCAAATTTGACAAAATTGCCCTGCCCTCCGGCGAGTTCGCCTCAAGCTCGAAATTCCACCGATGGTCAAAATCTTCTCCTGGGGCGACTGGCTTCGCCGCGTTTAAAAAACGTCGCATTACGATTGTTCCGTTTTTTCCCCGCAGAGTCGCGTCCAGATTAAAGTTATTAATTTGAACGTCGCCGCGATTGCGGGCTATGGCCCGGACGACCATGAGAAGCGTCTTGCGATCCGAAAGCAGTCCGGCGTCTACGGAGCAGGATTGCACGGGAAGAAGCTCGTTCATCACTTTTAGAGTCGCGGCGTTTTTATTGGCGAACAGGGCGCGATAACGCGCGTGCCTTTTCAACATGGCTTCCCGCAGATCGCGCGCGAGNTCGGCCGCGTTCGCGAGTCGAGTTATTTTCCATCCTTGAGACGAACGCTCCATGTTAAAAATAAGGGGAAAAGCCTGCCCAAGCATGGGGTTTTCGATCTTCGCCGAAAGAAAGGCCGAGTTTTCCCCATCCTGTCTTGTCTTCAAACTCGCGACAAGCTGATCGATAAAATCTGGCGGCAATAATTCCAGATCCTTTTTCAAAAGCGCTTCTTCTTCCGTCGGCCAAGGCTCGACTTTATCATTTTTCGCGGAAACG
This sequence comes from Desulfovibrio sp., assembly GCA_014804865.1. The sequence continues at coordinate 2,121 of JAAUYY010000112.1, read as the reverse complement.
CGATTGAGAAAAGAAGTCTGCAACAAATGGCCTATATTGCGCTCCTGATCGGCTCCCGCCTTAAAGAAAGGAAAGACGCGCGCTATTTCCCTGGCGAGATCCGCGCTCGTCTGGCGAAAATCCACATATTTTGCCAACTTGGCCGGATCGGGAGGCGACAAGGCCGCTTTTATGTTTTCCAGAGCGTAGGCGGCGGTCTGTCTATATAGGTATTGTTGCCAGCCGAGGTANCNCGCGTATCCCGCGCCGCAGAGCAAAGCTACGAGGATCAGGGCGGANACCGCCTTATGCGCCATCGCCTTTTCTTTCAAATTGGAAATAAAGGAAATATTCATGGGTTCTTTTTATCAGNATTGACGTTTTTATGCGAATATTCAAAAGTCGGCGAGCGGCCCGGCATATTCCGTTCGATTTTTAGACCAATCGGCGTCGCCGTATTTAGCGCGTTCAGGTCGACGCGAATCAGGCACCATCCCCCCAGCGCTTTCAAAAACGCCAGACAGTTTCCCATAGCGACTANAGTCTTGTTTCGCCATGCCATACGCGGAGCGAATAGCGTCGAGTATGACGCGAGGGTTCCCGGTCGAAGCGCCAGCAGTCGACGATAGACGTGGAACCAGGAATAGCCGGAACGAAACGGCGGCTTTCGNCTTGAGAGNCCGAAAAGCGCCGGAAAGGAAGCGGAATTCCAGAAGCTGACCATAAGTCCGCGTCGCGCTACGCGCAACCCCTCGTCGATGGCGTCTTTGTCGCCGTCGGGCGTTTCGTTTTTATAGAGATGAACGATAACCCAGTCAAAATAATCGTTGTCAAATGGCAANGAGTCGTCCGAAGCCGCGTATAATTCCAGGCCAGGGACAGCTCGGGAGGCGACCGACTTCCGCAGCTCGGGATCCGCCTCCGTCGCCACTACGTCAAAGCCGCAACGCCATAGCAACGGCAAAAACTCTCCCGCCCCGCAATTCACTTCGAGAAGCGGGGCTCCCCGCCGCGGCCAGCTCGCCAGGGCGTCCCGCATGAGCGCGCCGCGCGCGGCGAGAAGGACGTCGCCTTCGTCCTCAATCTCTTTTTTGCTATTTACGCTCGTTGGAGGCAACAAACCTTTTCCTCAATATACGCCGACCTTATTTGTACATTGGCAGAATGTCGAGCGCGAACAATATATGACAGACTCCGACGAGGATGCCGTAACAGAACAGGAGAGGAACAAGAGTCGCTCCTCCCGGAGCCTTGTAACCGACGGCGGCGAATCTCTTTCTTCCCGCGCGCAAAAGGAGCGCAGGCACAATGACTGACCAGATCGAAGCGGCGAGACCCGCCCAGCCGATCGCGGGCAAAAAGCCGTCTGGCCAAATAAGCCCGCAAATCATGGGCGGAGCCATGGTCACGAGCATTGTCTTCGTTCTCCCGTTGCGACTATCGTCAAAATTACACAAATCCGCCATATAGTCAAAAAGTCCCAATCCCGCGCCCAGGAAGGAAGTCGCCACGGCGAGAAGAGAGAAAATTTCAAGAAAGCGCATGATTAGGCCTTTGCCCAGATTTTCTCCGGCCGCGGCGAGAAGATCGCCCACGTTTCCTCCCGCGCCGATAACCTCCTTATAGGCGGAACGCGGAATAACTCCGTCCGCGGCCAATAGCCACGCGAAATAGCAAGCGAAGGCTATAAGCGTGCCGTAACGCAGACATAAATTTATGGATCTTCCGTCTTTGCCCATGTATTTTACAAGGCTTGGCACGGAAGCGTGAAAGCAGAACGAAGTAAGATATGTCGAAACGGCGCACCAGATAAAAATAAATTTGCTGTCTTCTTTTCCCGTACCGATTACATAGCTTATTTTCATATCCCCAAACATTCCCGCCACTGAAAAAATCAGGGTAATCGTCATGCCGCACATCATGACCACGGAGAGACGATCGACAGCGCGGGCCGATTGCCAGATGCAGATAGCGAGCAGAACGCCGAAAATGAGACTCGTGAAAAATCTCGGGGGAGGGGTCTGGAGCGCGGGCGTCAAGACGTGCTGCACGATAGAGCCGCCGCCGCTAACATAGGCGTAAACGAGCACGTAAAGCACGAAGGCGACCGAAACGCCGTTCAGGGTCGACCAGAAATCGCCC
>JAAUYY010000111.1 GCA_014804865.1 Desulfovibrio sp. | reverse complement strand
AAGCGACTTTAATCTTCCGATCTCGCCTCTCGCTTTTTCAAGTTCTCCCTCGAGCGTCGATACCCGGGCGGCTACCGCGGACTTATATTTTTCGCCCTTTTCGGCCGCTGCGGCGAATTCCTTTTCCCGAGCTTTAATGAGCCCGGTCGCCGCGACAAGCTCTCCGCGCGCTTTTTCGAGATTTGCGGAAAGTTCAGCGATTTTCTCTTGAGCCTTCGCGTTTTCGGTTTTCGCATTGTCAAGCGAGCTCTTGCGCGCCTCGTTTTCTTCGCGGGCTTGGTTTAATTGCTCGCGCGTCGAGGCGAGGGTCTTTTCGGCTTCGGTTTTTGCGGCGGATAACTCGTCGTTTCGCGTCTTCGCTTCATTCAGACTTTTTTCAAACTGCGCCTTTTTGGCCTCAAATTCCTTCTCCCTCGACGCGATGAGATTAGAGGCCGCCTCGAGTTCCTGGTTCGTTTTCTCGAGATTCGCGGAAAGTTCAGCGATCTTATTCTGGGCTTCGCTCGCTCTCGCTTCGCCCTTTTCCCGCGCGCTCGCGAGCTCGGCTTCGAGCGTCGAAGTTCTCTCCTCGAGACACGCGACTTTGGCCTCGGCTTCTTTCCTGTAGCGGCTTTCGCGGGCCTTTACCCGCAAAAGTTCTTCGCGAAGATTGTCGGTCATATTTTTATGTCCGCAAAAATTGGTCTTACAATTTGTCTGGCGGGGTTTTTTCCAGTGTCATTTTCGATTCTACGATCCCTGAAACGAGTTCGACAAGATAGGGCTTTTCGTCTATGATACTAGCATCGTAAACTCCTGTCTTCCAACCAAAAGAGAATGAGCGATGTTTTTTTAGTTTATTATGAAGTTTTTTCGCGTGGCTGATAAAATTTTCGCAGATTTGGGAGATCGCTCCATTCGGGCGTAAAAAGTTGTGCGAATGACGATCGATTTGAATATCTTTAAGAATTTTTATTTGTTTGAGGACATCTTCGGGGCTGGGGCAGTCAGGATTAACTGACCTAAACAAGGAATTTGGCGATTGAATATTGCAAAAACTCTGTTCCCATTTTTCCGCGACGCGGAACGCGGCCATGAGTTTGATTTTCAATTGCGATAAATTATTATCAATAGTTTTATTTATCTGATCGTTTTTTTCCATCTCGCGATTAGCTTCCGCCTTAAGCCGCGAGATTTCGTCTTTCGCTTTGTCAAGTTTCTGTTTTAGTTCCGCGATAGTCTGATCGCGCTTCGCCGCCGTTTTCGCCGCGGCGTTCATATTTCCCTTTGCTTCGGCGAGGGCTTTTCGCAGTTCATCGATTTCATTTCGGGCATTCTCTTCGCGCTCGCGGGACTCGCTCAAGCGCGCCTCCGTCTCCGCGATCAGTTTTTTCGCCGCTTCTTCCTTGTCGCGGTACTCTTGCGAGAGTATTTCAAGCTCGGACTTATAGGCTTGGGCTTCGCTCGCGCTCGCCCCGCTCTTTTCCCGCGCGCTCGCGAGCTCGGCTTCGAGCGCCGAATTTTTTTCCTCGAGACTCGCGATTTTGGTCTCGGCTTCTTTCCTGGAGCGGCTTTCGCGGGCCTTTACCCGCAAAAGTTCTTCGCGAAGATTGTCGCTCATGATGATCTCTTTGGTCTCTATTTGCGCGCGCGAATCGCGCTTTCGAATTCGTCTTCCATTATCAGATCTTGCGGCTGTTCCTTGAGGAGTTGGGCGGCCTCGTCTTCTCCGGCGACTATTTCGGTAAACCGCGCGCGAGCCGCCGCGACGCTAATTCTGCCGTCGCGAACGTCGGTCTTCAGAGTCGCGAAAGCGCGATTATAGCATTGACGCGAGACGATCGCCGAAGCTGTTTTCAGATCCAGGCCATCGATGTCGCCGTCGATCTCTTCGAGGTATTTGCTCATCCTTCTGTTGTCTTCCTTATTCAATTCATCCGCTGTGCCAACGCCGGAGGCGATTCCTCCGACCGCCGCTCCCGCCGCGACTCCCGCGAGGACGCCGACGCCGCTGACCCTGCCGATTATCGCAGAGGCTATGACCGAAGCGACGCCGCTGATCACGCCGCCAGTAGCGGCGCCGGTAGCGACGCGTTTGGCCGTTCCCGCGTGGCGATCGCGCAAGTAGGCGAGCGGCTCGTGGCAATCAGGGTAATATTGGGCTTTAACTGGGCCGTCGGGGGCCTTTTTCGAGCATCCCAGAGGCAAGGCTAACAGGCAGATCATGAAAAGCGTTATCGCGCGAGCGGTTTTTTTCATCTTTATTCCCCTGTTTAATGGTTCAAGCCTGGATAAGGCTCGCATTTTTCGCGATCGCGTCCGGATCTTCGCGGAAGCTCGCCCGGGATCGACTTCGGAGGCGCGGAGGCGTCCCCGGGCGGAAGTCAGGCGGCGTAGCCATAGCGCTCGCAGTAACGACATATGTGGATCGTCCGGTCGCCGCGCTTCCATCCGTCTTTTATCATATGATTAAGTTTAGCTAAAGATATAAGGCGACTGGTCATGTCGTCCGCGTCCAGGAGNCGCCGGATNGAGGGCTTGGCGTNCANATCGTCGCGNAANCGTCAAGGGCGGACGGCATATCGCGCTAATTCTCCCTTTGNNNTATCAAATTCCGTTGGANCGAAGAGCGCCGATTAAAGTCNGAACGAAGTTCGCCATTCGCTATTCTTATTTTTCATGATATGTCCATACTCCGTCCCAGTTTTCCGGGCGCCAATCCTTCATTCTTTCGCATCGATCGGTGAAAAGGCGCGCCGCAGCGTTCAAAAGCTGATATTTTTCAAATTGTTGGAAAAGGCATTCNGCTTCGGCGAATTTTCCCGCGAAATAGGTTTCGAGCGCCTCATTCCACGATTTCTCCATTTCAGGATCGCGCGCGTNGTCNCGAGCGAACNGCGCGTAGATTCGCAAGNGTTTCGCNCTGCCCTTGACGCGAATTTTGTCGAGAAGCAGGAAAAAGAACATATCGCCGCACGACTTTCTGACTGTTTCGCTTACGACTATGTCCGCGCCGTAGCGTTTGCACATTCCCTCCAGTCGCGAAGCGAGATTCACGTTTTCGCCTATGCACGTATAGTCGAGCAGATCGCGGGAGCCCATATTGCCGACATGGACGGAGCCGGTGTGAATGCCNATGCCCATGCGCATATCGATTCCAAATTCATGCGCGATGGACGGTCGCAATCCCGCGAGGGCTGTCTGCATATCGATCGCGGCGAGCACGGCCTGTCCGGGGTGATTTTCCACGTTCACAGGCGCGTTCCAGAAAGCCATAAGCGCGTCGCCGATGAACTTGTCAAGGGTGCCATGTCGCGCTGTTACGCAGGCGGTCATTGGCGTAAAATAGCAATTCAGGAGGCGCACTAATTGCTCGGGAGAGAGCTTTTCGGAGATGGAGGTAAAGCCGCGCACGTCCGTAAACATGATCGTGGCTTCCTTATACTCTCCCTTGAGCAGATGATCGCCCTGGGCTACTATCTTCGATACAACTTGCGGCGAGACGTACTGGCCAAAAGCCCGTCTGATCTTTTTCTTTTCGGAAAGTTCGTGTCTGTAGCGTATAAGAATGGTCGCGGCGCCGGCGAGGAAAAGGGCGAAGCAGGGGCCGATTGGCGAGACAAAAAAGCCGCGTTGGAACAAGGCCCAAGATCCTCCGATATAGGCCAGGAGGGCGAGGGCGGAAACCAGCGCGTAAACGGGCAGAGAACAGAGCAAAAAGACGCTCGAAGCGAGCAGGGCGGAGAGGAAGATCGCCGCGACCTGAATTTGAGTAGAGTAATGGAGCGAGCGCGTATGTTCGCCGGACATGATATTATCGACTATGGTGGCGTGAATTTCCGCCTCGGGCGTAGCGGAGTCGTAGGGCGTAGAGCGCAGGCTAAACAGAGAATGGGCCGAAGAGCCTATAAAGAGAATTCTGCCTTCCAGCTCGTCGCGTCCTACCCGGCCATCGAGTATATCCATAGCCGAATAGTAGGGCAGAGAACGGGCGGGGCCTCGGTATTGCGGTCGAAAGGAGCCGTCCTTATCGACGGGAGCGCGGAGTTCGCCGATCTTTATCGCCTCAAGGCCGTCATCGGAAGCCTCCAGGGTTATTGTGTCTTCGCCTAGCGCGGTCATCAGCGTTCGGATAGAGAGCGCGGGATAAACATTGTCGCCGCGTTTCGCCAAAAGGGGCATGGCTCGGACTACGCCGTCGGAGAGCGAGACATTGAGGAGGCCGACGGGAGCGGCGCGGGTAAACAAGGGCAAAGGAGGAATAAGGTCGGTCATCGCGGGGAGATCCGCCCGAGGCGAAGGCGCGCCGAAATTTTTTTCTTCCCTTATTTTCGCGGGCGGCGGCATATTGTTTGCCGGGAATCCGTCGCTCTCGCCGAAGGACGCGAGGAAGCCCAGGGCGACCGGTTTGCCCGTTATGGCGTCTCGAAAATAGCGGTCGTTATCAAGATCCAGCGCTGGGATCTTGCTAAAATCGAGATTGATTCCAAACGTCTTTTCCAGTTGGCTGTCGACCGCGATCGGCGAAGATCGATCCGGCTCCGTCAGCCAGATATCGAGGCCGACGGCGACCGCTCCGCTATTCAGGAGTATCTCGACCAGCTCCGCGAGAACGGTTCGCGGCCAGGGCAACTGGCCGATTTTGTTCAGGCTGGCTTCGTCTATATCGATAATCGCGGGGCCGCGCTCCGATAATTTCGTATCGGCTGAGATTAGCCAGGCGTCGTAAACGATATTGTTTAATCGTTCGGCGAAGCGCGGTCGCGTCGCGAGCGGCAGACTGACGATCGAGCCGACGCAGAGCGTCGTCAAAACTATGGTAAGAAAAATTTTCGTCGAATATTTCAATATCATACCCATTCGCGGGAAAAAGAGCGAACGTAGCGCGCTCGCGGCCTCGGGGATTAAATGATAGCCCGCGAGCCGCGATACGGCAACAAGCGTCTCCAGACTTTCTTGTCGCGGCGGACGCCAGGGCAATCGCTTGAATTAAATTACAGTGGTTGCCTGTGTCCTGAGAACGTTAAACATGAAGCTGTTATCCCACCCTGCCAATTTGCGTCTTACCCGTACACTCGGCTTAATATT
>JAAUYY010000110.1 GCA_014804865.1 Desulfovibrio sp. | reverse complement strand
GGGATTGCCTTGACATCTCGATTGTCAGCCTGCTCTTGTATCAGGTTTTCCAACTTGTGCGAGGCTCCCGCGCCGTCGCGATCCTGGCCGGTCTCGGAATTCTCACGGGCCTCTATTTTTTATCGCGGGAATTGGGCCTTTATACCCTTCAATGGGTAATGCAATATATATTTAGCTCCATCTTTGTTCTCGTCGTAGTCATTTTTCAGTCGGACATCAGACAGGCGCTAGGAGAAATAGGAAAGCACAGCCTTTTTCGGAACAGATCGTTGCCAGTTACCAGCGTCGACGCCGTGGTGCAGGCCTGCGTGGAGATGGCGCGGTTGCGCGTGGGCGCCCTGATCGTAATCGAGAGGAGCATTAAGCTTGGAGACATGATCAAGAAAGAGGGCGTGCGCCTGGACGCCTTGATCTCGACCAGATTGATAATGAATATTTTTTATCCGAAAGCTCCCCTGCATGACGGAGCGATAATCATTAGCTCGGGGCGCATACTCGCGGCCGCCTGCATATTGCCTTTGGCCGTGGCCAAGGGCCAGACTTTCGGCACGCGGCATAGGGCCGCGCTGGGCATAACCAACGAAAGCGACGCGGTGGCTATCGCCGTATCCGAGGAAAGGGGGGAAATATCCGTAGCAATTAAAGGAGAGTTGATCCGTTCCCTTGACGCGAATCGTCTGCGGCAGGTGTTGAATGAAATCTTCTGATTCTGGCGCGAGCCGTTTTCTCAGGCGCAANCCAAATTTTTTTATGGCCGTGTTGGCGGTTATCGTCGCCATTATTCTCTGGGTTTTGGTGAGTCGCCGGGACTGGGTCGAGACTGAAATAGAAATAAATATCGATTATAACAGCATTCCGGCCAATCTCGTGGTAACCGACGGGCAAGTAAACAAGTTGCTGGTCAGGTTGCGCGGCCCCGAACCTCTTCTGCGCTCCCTCTCGCGGGATCATATTAATTATCCCATTAATCTGTCGGATATAAAAAAGGGCGACAACATAATTCCTCTATCGCCGGAAAAACTCGGNGCGCGGATGCGCGCGTTTAGCATAATTGATATNCAACCGTCGCGCATAGAAATAATAGCGGACGCGCTTGCCCAGAAAACCGTGCCCTTGCGGGTCGAATTTGATTCGCCATTGAGCGACGAGGCGNTGACCATTGAAAATCAGAGCGCGAGTCCGAGCACGGTAATTTTGCGCGGGCCGGAAAAGGTACTGGCCGATATTTCGGTTCTACCGGTGATCGTTAGGCCCGATCCGAAGATAACCGGCAAGCCGCAGAAAGTTGAAATAACCCTGGACACCCAGAGTTTTGTAACGGCGACTCCGTCCATTGTAACGGTGCAATTTACGATTACCAGCGGACGGCGCGAGCTTACTCGCGAGGTTCCCGTGTCCATAGCGGGCGATCTACTCGATCATTACCAAATCGAGCCAAAAGCGATCAAGTTGCTGCTCGAGGTTCCCGAAGCGTTGAGCAGGGACAATAAATACCTTGATCAATGCAAGGCTTCGGTGGCTCCGCCGCCAATGCAGGAAGGCGAAATACTGAATTTGCCAATCACCATTGTAACTCCGGAGGGNATGAAGATATTGTCCCACCCGCAGAANGAAGTGATGGTGAAGAAGATCAAGAACTAATAGTCGATTGTCAGGGCGAGACGGCGACGAATTGCGCGCTCGCCGCGTCGGCTTCGCTCCGCGAAATTATTCTCAAGGCATTCTCGCGNTGCGTCTCGGCGCGCGCATAATTTTTTATCGATTANCAATTATTAAGTTAAACANCGGATACAGTATAAGGAGCCTTGAATGCCCAGACGGCTTTTTGGCACGGACGGAATGCGCGGCAAGGTAAATTCGCCGCCAATGACGGCGGATATGGCTTTGCGTCTTGGTCTCGCGGCCGGCTCGCGATTCAGGAAGGGAACGAGCCATCATCGCGTCGTGATCGGCAAGGACACGCGATTGTCCGGCTACATGTTCGAGTCCGCTCTTACGGCGGGGCTGTGCGCGGCNGGAATGCACGTTATTATGACCGGGCCTTTGCCAACTCCCGCAATATCTTTTTTGACCAGAAATATGCGGGCCGACCTGGGCGTTGTCATTTCCGCGTCTCATAACCCCTATTACGACAATGGGATCAAGTTTTTTGACGCTGACGGATACAAACTGCCCGATCAGATAGAAAATGAAATTTCGGACATGGTATTAAATCCGGATCAGGTCTGGCGTTATCCCGCGCCGGACAAGATAGGTCGCGCCACAAAAATCGAGGACGCCGGAGGAAGATATATCGTTTACACCAAGAGCTGTTTCCCAACGTCTCTTACGTTGGACGGACTGCGGATCGTGGTCGATTGCGCGAACGGCGCGAGTTATAAAATAGCTCCCCTGGCGCTCGAAGAGCTTGGGGCGGAGGTTTTTCGCATAGGTTGCGAGCCGAACGGCCTCAATATCAACGATCATTGCGGGTCGCTCTATCCCGAGGTCGTCGCGAGTCGCGTTCAGGAATTGCGCGCCGATATCGGGCTGGCTCTCGACGGAGACGCGGACAGGCTGATCGTCGTGGACGAGCGCGGGACGATACTGGACGGCGATCAACTCATGGCCCTTTGCGCCCAGTCGATGATGGCCAGGGGGGAGTTGCCAGGCAACACGCTCATCGCGACCGTCATGAGCAATCTGGCTCTGGAGATCTTCATGCGCGAGCATGGAGGACAACTTTTGCGGACTCCGGTCGGCGATCGCTATGTGGTCGAGGCCATGCGTCGCGAAGGAGCCATGCTCGGCGGCGAGCAATCCGGACATTTGATCTTCAGACATTACAGCACGACGGGCGACGGTCTGTTGGCCGCCTTGCAGATATTGCGGGTGATGCGCGAGAAAAACAAACCGTTGTCGGAGCTGGCCGGGCTCTTGAAGCCTTTTCCGCAGAAGCTGGTCAATGTGCGCATCGAAAAGCGCCGCCCGCTCGAGACTTGTTCCGAATTAGTGGAAGTAAAAGCGAAAATTGAAAAAGAACTAGGGGAACGGGGTCGCGTTCTTTTGCGCTACTCGGGCACGGAGCCTCTCTGCCGGATCATGGTCGAGGGCGAAGACGCGGACAAGGTGGCGGAATACGCCGAAGAGCTCGCGGAAGTCGCCGCCAACGAACTGCATTGAGGCAATAGGGGCAAATTTTAAATTTAAAATGAGTTTGATATTTTTTTCTCTTGCGCTGTCTTTGTTTTTAGCGGAATATTGATTGCGATAGGGGATATAATCTGGAAAAATATTTAATGAAATAATAAGCGCCGCTAAAAATTTTATTCTGACCGCGCGGTTCGGTCGGCGGACAATAATAATCGATCGGCTTTTGCCAAATGGGAGGAAAAATGAAGGACATTCGCAAGGTAGTTATTCCTGTCGCCGGTTGGGGAACCCGTTCATTGCCAGCCACCAAGAATATACCAAAGGAAATGCTCCCCATTTATAACAAACCCGTCATTCAGTACGTTGTCGAAGAAGCGATCCGCGCCGGCATCAAAGACGTTATTTTCGTAACCAACCGCGACAAGGCGGTCATCGAGGATCATTTCGACTACAATCTGCAACTTGAAGGCGTCCTGGAAAGGGCGGGCAAGCTGGACAAACTGAAAACTATCCGCGACGTGGCCGAAATGGTCAATATCATGTCCGTTCGCCAGAAGAAACAACTCGGACTTGGNCACGCCATTCTCTGCGCCAAGGAGCTTGTGCACGGCGATCCGTTCGCCATCATGGTCGGCGACGATCTCATGTTTGGCGGCGTCCCGGGCATCGGACAGCTTATCGAAGTCGCCATGTCCGAAAATATGCCGGTAGTCGGGGTTATGGAAGTTCCCTGGGATAAGGTTAATAAATACGGCATAATTGATGGCGAAGAAGTGGCTCCCGGCGTATATCGCGTNCGGGACATGGTCGAAAAACCGAATCGCGACGAAGCTCCGTCGCGACTCGCGATCGTGGGNCGATATGTGCTGACTCCCGATATTTTTGAATATCTNGAAAAAGTCAAACCCGGNAAAGGCGGGGAAATACAGCTCACCGACGCGCTCCAGATGCTCGCCAAGGAGCGGGGCATGATGGCCGTGCGTATGTCCGGAATGCGCTTCGACGCCGGAGACTGGGCGGAATTTCTCACCGCGAATGTATATTTCGCCTTGCAGGACGAAGAACTGCGTTACGAATTGTTGGGGNTNCTTAAAAACTTCGTACAGTTCCAGTAGGAGGAGCTTTTGGCGACTCCGGCCAGCGCCGCCAAGGCGACGGACGGCGGAACGAACTTAAGAATATGTCTTCATAACCGTTTCTTAAACGGTTATGAAGAAGATCANTCGCCAAAAAGCGCGGTTTTTGGCTCATTNTCGCCGCTTANCGCGGCGCGCCGGATTATAANAANCGGCGTTGGAAGCTATGAAGACAGCTTCATAAAATTGTAAAATCGAGAATAAGAGGCCGCCTTTGGGCGGCTTTTTTGCGATCTTTATGGCGATGAGCTATAACGAATNGAGCNAATGAGAGCGANNACAGTATTTNCGCGCCAGGCGCGGCNNNAGGCGCGGGGACGAATTTCGCTCTCGCTGGCGGCTTTGCTCCGCAAAGACGCCCGAGAAATTGTCGCGAGGCGAATTTACTTCGCCGCGGGGGTAATTTCAAGCGCGATTTTTTATAGAGAATAGACGAAAATATGATAGACTTGCACACGCATAGCCTGGCGTCCGACGGCTCCGACTCTCCGTCCGAGCTGGTAAGGAAAGCGAAGGCGGCGGGAATAAAGACTCTCGCATTAACCGATCACGACACCATATCCGGACTCGCGGAAGCTTCGACCGAAGCCGCCCGACTTGGCGTCGATTTTATTCGCGGCTGCGAAATCTCCACAACTTCGGAACTCGGCGAAGTTCACATCGTAGGACTCTGGTTGCCCGAAAAGTCGCGCGAGCTGGAAAGTTTTCTCGACGATATGCTCAAGTTGCGGATGGATCGCAACAGGAAACTTCTGGCGAAACTCCGGGAGCTGGGATTCGATATTTCCTGGGAAGATCTTCCCAGCGGTTGCATGGGACGCTTGCATTTCGCGGAGACTCTGGTCAGGAAAGGCTACGTCGAGTCCGTCAAGGAAGCCTTCGCCCGCTACCTGGGCGATTCGAGCGAAGCCTTCGTTCCGCATCTGACGCCGCATCCCATCGAGGCGACAAAGATCCTTTCCGGAGTGGGCGCGACAGTCGTTTTAGCCCATCCCCTGCTAAAACCCTGGCCGCTCGAAGACGTTGCCAATCTCGCGAAAAATCTGAAAGATTACGGGCTTTCGGCGATCGAAGCGTGGCATAGTTCGCATACGGACGCCAAGGCGAAGGATATGCTCAAAATGGCTCGCGAACTTGGCCTGGCCGCTTCCGGCGGCTCCGATTATCATGGACTAAAGAAACCTAAAATCGCTCTGGGCATTGGCGCCGGAGGGAAAGCCGTCCCCGACGAAGCTCTCTCTTCGCTTATCGAATGGCGAAAAAATCGAGGCTTGCCCCTCGGGCCATACTAAACGCGATCGCGCAATGCGCGTTTAACCGGTTTCCGGAAATGCCGACGCGACTCCGTTTTCGGCTTTTAGCGGTTATAAATTCTGGCGGGTATAATTATATGACAATAATTCGCGCGGCCGCTATCGCGGCTTTCTTTTTCGCGGCGCTTTTCGCGTCCAGGCCGACAAGTTCGCAGGAAACTCCCGCGGAAGATCTGGAACTCGGTTATCTGCTCATGTTCGGCTTTCGCGGAACGACGCCCGACGAGAGATTTTTGAACTTTGTCAGAAATGGGGGCGCGAAGAACTTTATTCTTTTCGATAAGGACATCGCGACGAACGGCGAACGGAATATCGTATCGCCCGAACAGGTAAGGAAATTGACGGCGACGCTGCGGGAAGCCGTCAACGGCGATTGCTTCATTGGCGCGGATCAGGAGGGAGGGCAGGTGCGCAGATTCAAGCCGCAAAAAGGCTTTATGGATCTGCCGTCCGCGCAGAGAATGGGCCAGGGCAACGCGCATGAGACTTTCGAAACAGCCGATCAACTTGGCCGCGAATTGAAAGGGCTGGGCGTCAATCTCGACCTCGCTCCCGTGCTCGACGTCGATTCCAATCCCTACAATCCGATTATAGGCAAGCTGGGGCGAGCTTTTAATACCGATCCCGAAAAGGTCGCGGAACACGCTCTGGCGTTTGGACGCGGACTAGCCAAAAACGGCGTCGCGCCCGTTGTAAAGCATTTCCCCGGCCAGGGATGCGCGGAAAAGGACACCCATCTGGAACCTGCGAGCATTAGCGCGTGCTGGAGCGCCGACACGGATTTGAAACCTTACGCCGACATATTCGCCGCGGGTTGGCCAGGAATGGTCATGGTCGGGCATTTAAGCCTGGCGGAGCTGGATCCTCTCCTTCCCGCCACATTGTCCAAAAACATCGTTTCGGGTCTTTTGCGCAAGGGCCTCGGCTGGGAAGGCGTAGTTATAAGCGACGATCTGGAAATGAAGGCGGTAACCGAGGGCAGATCGATAAAAGAGGTCATGGCCCTGGCGCTGGAAGCCGGAATCGATATTCTGCTATTCGGCAACAATTTAAGTTTTGACGAAAACCTCCCCGAAAACGCTCTCAATAGCCTGAAGGAATTAATCGCGGAAGGCCGGATAAGCGAAGAGCGGATACGCGAGTCGACGCGAAGAATCAAGGCGCTTCACGCCGCCTATCGATCGACGCCCGAAAACAAGAGCGAGACGCCCGCGTCTCCAAAGCCATAAGCGGGCGAGTAACTGACGCGGAGCTTTATTTTTTCGCGCCGCAACATTTCTTGTATTTTTTGCCGCTTCT
>JAAUYY010000109.1 GCA_014804865.1 Desulfovibrio sp. | reverse complement strand
CGCCATGGCTCTCCAGTTTCCCTTCTGGATCAAGGCAAGCCTCCTCCTCTGTCTCGTCGGTTTTGGCGTCAAGGCAGGTCTTGTTCCGCTTCATTCCTTGCTTCCCGAAGCTCACCCCGCGGCGCCTTCCTCAATTTCCGGCCCGCTCTCCGGCGTCATCACCAAGATGGGGATTTTCGGTATTATCAGCGTCATCCTTATTGGCGTTGGTCCAGCCGAAAGCGAAATTCCTGGCGTCTTCGGATTAAGCTGGTTTGGCGTATGGCTCTGCCTAATGGGCGCCGCGACATTGATTTACGGCGAAGTCATGGCCCTGATGCAGACAGATATAAAAAAGATGCTCGCTTATTCCACGATGGGTCAAATAGGCGAGGTAGCTCTCATTCTGGCTCTGGGAACCTGGCTGGCAACCGCGGGTTCCCTATGGCATATCATAAATCATGCCATAATGAAGGATCTGCTCTTCCTGGCGGGAGGCGGTCTTATTCTCCGCGCGGGCAGTCGCGAACTCAAAGATCTGGCCGGACTCGGACGCGATATGCCCATTACCGTATCCTGCATGGCCGTCGGCCTTATCAGCATTATGGGGCTGCCGCCTTTCGGAGCCTTTTATAGCAAATTTCTCATGATTCAGGCCTCGGTCAGCGCGGGGCATATATGGATGGCTGTCCTACTCCTCGCCGGAGCGCTGGCCGGAGCGATTTATTACACGCGAATCCTCAAAACTCTGATTCTGGAGCAGAGACCGGCTGACGCGCCAAAGGTCGAGGAAGCGCCTTTCGCCATGCGTCTCGCTATGGTAATTCTGGCGGCGCTTTGCCTACTGTTCGGCCTCGCGCCCCAGCTCCTCATGCCGCTTGTTCTGCCCGCTGCCACATTATGCTACGCCATACCCGATAACGCCGCGAGCATAATTGAGGCCATGAGCGTCAATTGGCCTATTTATGTAATATTCCCAGTATTCGGCGCCGTTCTTCCCGCGATCTTCCGCGGTCGTCCTCGTATGGCTGGATGGATGAGCGTGGGCGTCCTATTAATCTCGGCGGCTCTCGTCGCGATATTTGGCCGTAATCTGGATACTCTCTCTTATTCGTTCGCCTTGCTGGTTCCTCTCGTCGGCGCGCTGAACATGACTTACGCGGTCGCTTATATGTCGCATAGTCATAGCCAGTGGCGTTTTTACTGCGCCTTTACCTGCATGTGCGGTGGCCTTATCGGTATGTCCGCGAGCCAGTATTTATTAAGTTTCTTCCTGTTCTGGGAAATCATGAGTTCGTGGACGCTCTATCTCGCTATTTCCCAGGAAGGCGACAGACTCGCCCTGCGCGAAGGCTTCAAGTATTTCTTCTTCAACCTCTTCGGCGCCGGATTCCTCTTTGTGGGTCTCGCGGTAACCGGCCCGTTCATGCCGTTCAACGCGTCGCTATTAAATGGAATTCCCTCCAATATCTCTTCCTGGAGCGCGTGGCTTGGCATGGCTCTTCTCGCTGTAGGGTTCGTCATGAAAGCCGCCCAATTGCCATTCAGAATTGACTGGCAGATGCATCCGGCGGTCGCGCCTACGCCCGTGTCCGGCTATATATCGTCGGTGCTTTTAAAAAGCGCGATATTGGGTTTGATCAAACTCTTCATGCTCCTTGGCGCCGGATACCTGGTCTCTGGAATCCTTGGACAATTTGGCGAAAATATAATCTCTGTAACCGTAATGTGGATTGGCGGAATAACCATAATTATGGCCGCGATCCAGGCCTTGCGCGCCAACGGTCTCAAGCTTGTGTTCATCTATTCCACTGTAAGCCAGCTTGGATATATGGTTCTGGCCGTCGCTTGCGGAACAGCCTTGAGTTGGGCTGGCGGGATGCTCCATGTCGTAAACCATATGTTCTTCAAGGATCTGCTCTTCCTCGTATGCGGCTCGGTCATGTTCATGACGCATAAGGAAACCTTGAACGAACTGGGCGGCATTGGACGCAAAATGCCCTTTACCTTACTCATGTTCGCCATTGGCGGACTGTCGCTGGTCGGCGTTCCTCCGACGAGCGGTTTCTCCTCCAAATGGATAATTTATCAGGGACTGATGCAGGCGAATCAGCCTTTCCTCGCCCTCCTCTCCCTGATAGGCAGCGTGCTAACGCTGGCTTATGTGGCGAAGTTCCTGCACGCCGCTTTTCTGGGTCAGCCCGGAGCCGATCTTGACGACGTAAAAGAAGCGCCTTTCGTCATGCGCCTCGCTATGGGTATCCTCGCCGTCGGTTGCGCGCTTACCGGCATTTTTCCCGGCCTCGCGCTCTATCCGATAAATAGCGTACTTGCCCAGTACGGCGCGCAACCTTTGGACATAGGTTTGTCGGGCGTTCTTTCGGGCCCGGGCACATGGAACGCCACAGGCATTTTTGTCATGATGGCGGTCGCCTTCTTCGGCGGATACTGGTTCGTGCGCCGCTTTACGCGACTGCGCGAAGTGGATATCCATACCTGCGGTCTGCCNCCGGAAACATCTGTAAGTCGCATGACCCCGGCCAGCATTTATGGCAATATTGTGGAATTGCTTAGCGGAAACAGCCCCAAGGAGAATCGCTAATGAGTGAGACATTGCTTGCCGTACTGCATATGTGCATTTTTCCCGGCGGCGTTTTCGCACTGCTTGTCGGTTTTTTCTNCNAGNNTCTCGATCGCCGCATAGAGGCCAGACTTCAGAGACGCGTGGGGCCGCCGTTAAGTCAGCCGTGGCTCGATATCGCGAAACTCCTGACAAAGGAAACGCTGATTCCTAATACCGCGTGCAAGCCCGCGTTCATGCTCGCTCCNATTTTCGGCTTTACCGGAATGGCCGTTTGCGCCGCGTTCATTCCCATCCCGGGAGTTTACAGGGGTCTCTTCAACATGGGGGATTTGCTGGTTATTTTCTATCTGATCCCCATACCGGCGATGGCTCTCATGCTCGGCGGCTCGGCTTCCAGCTCGCCCTTTGGCGCCATTGGCTTTTCGCGCGAAATGTTGCTTATGCTGGCTTACGAAACGCCGCTTTTGATGATTCTTCTGGCCGTGGCCATGATCGTCGGAAAATCGCTGAACGGCGGCGAATGGGGCGCGGAATTTTCCCTGTTGCAAATAGTGTCATGGCAACAGGAAAACGGCGTCCTTGGTTTTAATCCGGTAATGATTCCCGCTTTCGTCGCCTACCTTATATTCNTGCCCGGCACAATGGGCGTCGCTCCCTTCGACCTTCCCGAAGCGGAAACCGAAATTCTCGAAGGCCCGCTTCTGGAGTACGGAGGCCCTCTCCTCGCGCTCTTTCAGATTACTTCGGCGCTAAAGACATTCGTGCTCCTTGGACTCGGCGTGNTTCTCTTCTTTCCGGGAACGATCTGTCCCTGGTGGCCTATTAATTTGCTATGGTTCCTATTCAAGTGTTTTGTCCTCATGGTTTGTAGCCTTACCCTGGTGAAATCAGCCACCGGCCGTTACCGCATCGAGCAGGCTTTCCGCTTTTACATCACGGTGCCCACAGCCCTGGCTCTTTGCAGTCTTATACTCGTATGGGTAATGTAAGGAGTCNCCAATGGATCTTGATAAAAAATTAAAAAGTCTTTCTGTCCGCTCCCCCTGGCTCTTCAGAATAAACGCTGGCTCTTGCAACGGATGCGACGTGGAGTTGGCGACGACCGCAATCATTCCCCGTTACGATGTGGAAAGGATCGGATGCCGATATATAGGCAGTCCCAGACACGCGGATATAGTGCTAATTACCGGGCCGCTAACGACTCGCGTGAAAGATCGCGTGCTTACAGTCTGGAACGAGATTCCCGAGCCCAAGGTAACTGTCGCCGTCGGCATATGCCCCATTTCGGGAGGAGTATATAGAGACAGTTACAGCATTGAAGGGCCGCTCGACAAATACATCCCCATCGACGTCAATGTGCCCGGTTGTCCGCCAAGACCGCAGGCTATTCTCGAGGCTGTAGTAAAAGCCAGGGAAGTTTGGCTAAAAAAACTTGGCGTAGAATCATGACAGTTTATCTTTTAAAGATTTATCATAGCGCCACGAACTTTATTAAAAAGCTCCTGACTCCGCAAAAGAAAAATTGCCATCTATGCGGCATGTGCCATGGGCTTTGCTCGTGGATGAAGGACAAGAAAACGTTGAGCGCCAGGGAGGACAGATAATGGCGGGATTTTTAAAGGTCTTGTTCCGCAACTTGCTGGAAGGACCAAGCACAGATCCTCTCCCGACCAAGGATACGCCGACTCCGGAAAGAGTTCGCGGTCGCGTTCTCGTCGATCCGAATCTTTGCGTCGGTTGCGGCGTATGCAAAAGGGTATGCGCGGCGGGAGCCATCGATATAACGCGCAAGGCGGACAAAAGCGGCTTTACCATAACAGTTTGGCGAAATTCCTGTTGTCTTTGCGCCGCTTGTCGTCATTACTGTCCCACGGGCGCCATGAGCATAAATAACGACTGGCATTCGGCGCATCTCGAATCGGAGAAATTCGAATGCATCGAACAGCAGGTCATAAATTACGACAAATGCGCTCATTGCGGCACATATATCCGTCCTCTCGCGCCAAAGCTCGCCAAAAAGCTGTATAAGGAAAATCCGGAGATCGAGGCCGAGACTATTCGCAAGCTTTGCCCAAAATGTCGTCAGCTGGAAGACGCCAAACGAATCGAAGGCGTAANAACTCCCGAATCCCTAACGAGTTCTTCAGGTTCNGGCGTTGAACTAAAAATGGACGAACAGGCNAAAGCGTCCGCTAAGATTCCGGCTCAAGCCGACCAGGCCGCCAATGACGCGCAAGCGCAAAGCGCGGCTAACGAATCCGCGGCCTCGACAGACAGCGCGAAGGCGGAAGCGACAACGAGCGAAAACGTCGAAAAAAAATCAGCCGCCGCTGGACAGGCGGAAAAGAATCAATAACTTTATAAAATGGAAAGATAAATGGAAGATATTATAAAGGGCAATCCCGATGTCATGTCCGGTCTGGACAAGTTGTGTACGGGTAAAAACGCCGTCCAGCACACAAACGATTTTTTTGGAAACGCTTTTAACTGGTACGAGCTGGATCTACCCGGAAGCATCNTGGANGCGGCGAAACTGCTTTACAAGAATCGCGCGCGTCTCGCCATGATNACCGCTTATAATCGCAAACAAGACGAAAAGGACGCCCAAAGTCTCTGCTACGAATTTGTCCTGGAAGGCGTGGTTTATAGCGTAACGGCCAACCTTGACGCGGAGCATGACAGCGTTCCGTCCTTAAGTCTCATCTTTCCCAACGCCGACTGGCATGAAAGAGAGATGATGGAATTATACGGCATAAAAATCTCGGATCATCCCAATCCGCGCAGACTTTTCCTTGATGAAAAACTTGACAAGGGTCTGATGGCCGAGATCGTTCCGCTTTCCGTCATGATGAACGGCGCGAGTTCGTCGGAGCTATGGGAAAGAATACTCGCCGATAAGGAGAATAAATAATGTCCAATACATTCACTTTGCCCCTTGGGCCAGTGCATGTCGCGCTGGAAGAACCCGTGTATTTCAAACTCGATGTCGAAGGCGAAACAATACGGAAGGCGGATCTCACTTCCGGCCATGTTCATCGGGGGATGGAAGCTCTAGCCTCCAAAAGAAATCTCATCAAAAACACCACGCTGACCGAAAGAGTTTGTTCGCTCTGCTCCAACAGTCATTCTTTCACATACTGTATGGCTGTGGAAAACGCTCTCAAGATGGAGATACCGCTCCGCGCCCAATACTTGCGCGTTCTCGCGGAGGAAATAAAGCGCATAGCGTCGCATCTCTTCAACACCGCTATTCAAGCCCATATCATCGGCTTCAAATCCATGTTTATGCACGTCATGGAGGTTCGCGAAATTATCCAGGACGTAAAAGAAACCGTGTATGGAAACCGGATGAACCTCGCCGCGAACTGCATTGGCGGCGTAAAGTACGACGTTGACGAAAAATATGTCGATTTTATCCTGTCTTCGCTCGATAAACTCGAGCCGCAGGTTCAGGAGATTCAGGAGCTATACGCNACAAACCACAATATTNTTACGCGCACAAAAGGCATAGGACTTTTGCCGAAAGAAGACGCCATACGTCTAGGCGTGGTCGGACCTGTCGCGAGGGGATCAGGCGTCATGAACGACGTTCGCAAGGAATCGCCTTATTCCGCCTATACGAAACTGGATGTAAAGAGTTTCTTGCGCGACGGTTGCGACGTATTTAGCCGCACGCAAGTTCGTCTCGACGAAGTTCTCGAGTCGATCAGACTGATCCGTCAGATCTGCGCCCAACTCCCGGAAGGGCCAGTCAACGTCAAAATGAACGCCATACCGACGACTCAAGCCTGCGCCCGCTCAGAAGCNCCCAGAGGCGAAATCTTCTATTATATTCGCACAAATGGCACAGATATGCCGGAGCGTCTAAAGTGGCGCGTGCCTTCCTATATGAATTGGGAGGCGCTCGGAGTCATGATGCGCGATTGCGCCGTCGCCGACGTGGCCCTGATTACAAACAGTATTGATCCCTGCGTTTCCTGCACGGAGCGTTAATGCACGAGGCAAGTCTCGCGCAGGGCCTGCTCGAACTTGTATTGAACNCTCTGGAAGATTTTAAAAACAAGAATCCGGAAAGCGCGAAATTAAAGTTAAAGGAAATAGTTTGCGGAGCCGGTCTGTTCGCAGGCTTCGAAGACTCGACCCTGCGATCATGTTTTGAAATGTTCGCCGAGGATACCCCTTGCGAGGGAGCGAATCTAAAAATTGATATCATTCCTCTCNATTGCGTGTGCAGAGAATGCGGGAAAGAATTTCAACTCATAAAAAAACCTTATAGATGTCCGAGTTGCGGAAGCGACGAATTAGATTTTTCCGGNGGCTCGGGATTAACCCTTATGGCGATTAACGTCGACAGCGAGAATGAACAATGATCGAACATATTAAAATCACGCCCGATAAATGCAAGGCTTGTCGCCGTTGCGAAGTCGCCTGCATNGCGGCGCATCACAATATGACTTTCAAGGAAGCAATGAAACATCGGGACACGCTTGTTTCCCGCGTGCAGGTTGTAAAGGCCGAGGGGCTAAAGACCACTGTGCGTTGTCACCAATGCCAGGACGCTCCGTGTTGCAATATTTGTCCTACGGGAGCCTTGAAACAGGCGGAGGACGGACGGATTAGCATGGACGAATNCCTCTGCGTGGCTTGCGAAATGTGCATTAAGGCNTGTCCTTATGGCACAATCTCGCNGGACACCGCCGAATGCGCGTCCGGCGACGCGGCTGGTTGCGAAGCTGGTCGGCCTGTGGCTGTCCGCTGCGATATGTGCTACGCGTGGCGCATCGAGAATGGGAAAAAAATAACGGCGTGCATGGAGGCGTGCCCTGTGCGCGCGCTATATCTGGTCGAGGCCGACGGCAATATCATAGAAATGCCCGCGCCCGCGAAGAAACCGGTAGCCGAGAAATCCGGAGACGGAGCGCCAGCCCCCGCGTAAACTAAATTGACTACGCGATCGCGAATCTCGCGATTTTTCTCCGCCGGTTATCGTAAAACTTCAAACCGGCGGAGTTTTTATTTAATCTATCTCTTTTGATTTTAGCTTTAGCGTTTTGAGAAAAAGTTGACGCTTCTATGCTCTCTCGCCAAGTCGCTCTAAAAGCGTCGAACTNTACTTTCCCTGAAGCATTTTTACCGCGCAAAATTTGCCGCACATTGCGCAGACTTCTTCCTTGTTATGCGGCTCGCGTCTTTCTTTCAACTTTTCCGGATCGAGCGCGGCCATCTCCATCGCCTGCCAATCGAGATTTTTGCGGGCTTTGTTCATGGCATTTTCCCTGGCGATGGCGCCCGGTCGACCAAGCGCCACTTCGCCGCAATGCGCGGCGACTCGGGACGCCATTACGCCATGAAACACATCNTCCGCGTTCGGCAGAGTTAAATGCTCGGCGGGAGTAAGGTAGCAGAGAAAGTCGACGCCGGCCTGAACGCCAGTCGCGCCGCCGATCGCCCCGGCGATATGATCGTAACCCGGAGCGGAATCGCAACAGAGCGGCCCGAGGACATAGAGAGGCGCGTTATGGGTCAANCGNTTTATNCCTTGAATTTGCGTTCTCACCTGATCGAGACGGACATGTCCGGGNCCCTCGATCATGGCCTGCACGCCGCGATCAAGCGCGCGTCTGGCGAGCAATCCCAAATTAATTACTTCTTCCCATTGAGCGGCGTCGCCGGCGTCCGCGCCCGCGCCCGGTCTCAAACCGTCGCCCAGGGANAGAGTTACATTGTAGGGCAGACATATTTCGAGCAATCTGTCAAAATGTTCGAGNAGAGGATTTTCGCGATCATTCTCAAGCATCCAGCGGGCGAGCATGGATCCGCCCCGCGACACAATGCCCATTTCCCTGTTGTCTTTTACCGCGAACTCCGCGCCCCTGCGAGAAAGACCGCAGTGAACGGTAACGAAATCAACCCCTTGAGCCGCCTGTTTTTCTATTTCGTCGAATANCTCCCNCTCCGTCATATCCGCGATCTCGCGACCGTTATCGAGCAGTTTTTGACCGACGGCGTACATGGGCACAGTTCCAAGGGGCAGTTGCCAAAGATTGAGCATTTCCAGACGGATGGCGTCCAGATCTCCGGCGATGGAAAGATCCATAATGGTGTCCGCGCCAGCCTTTTTCGCGGCCGCGATCTTGTCGCGCTCCGTCTCCAGGCACGAACTCAAGGGCGACGTTCCAATGTTCGCGTTAATTTTAATTCTTGCTGGCTGCCCGACCAGAATNGGCTGNAGATTCTTGTGCGCCGGATTGCCGAGCAAGACCATCGAGCCGCTTTCAAGCGCTTCGAGGANAGTNTCNGCNGCCAAAGCCTCTTCTTCCGCCAGACGAGTCAAGAAATTATCGAGCAGTTTTTTGAACGCCAAATTTTTGTCTTGAAGTTTGTTAGACATTATTCCTCCCGGTTTGGACGCGCGAATAAGAAATTCAGAGAATTGTCCGTATGAGCCAAAGCAGGAAAATGCCGACGGGACGCGAGATTTTTAGGCATTAACTCGCGCGAATGACGCCAGATCCGCTAAAAACCCAAGCTTCTCTCCATTATTTTCTCGCGTCTTGGCGAAAAACGCCCGCCTCGCTAAACCGACAGTCGTCGATAAGAGAACAACGCGTCGCGCGAAGCGGAATCAATAAAAGGAAAATAAAATGGGAATTATGGCGATGATCGGCGGTTTGCTTCCCTCCGGCAGTCCTAACTGCGTCAGGTTCATGGGGTCTGACTTTAATTCACTCTCAGCGGAACTCCGCTCCCCCAGCGCCCGTAAAATAGCGGTCATAGCGAGTCTTGTAAAGCGTCTTAATGGCTTATCGCGACGAAATTTCGCGAGATAAATCGCCCGGGAGAAAATTGCCGCGATAAAACGAAACGAATGCCGCAATTAAAGAGGAACG
>JAAUYY010000108.1 GCA_014804865.1 Desulfovibrio sp. | reverse complement strand
AGATATGAAAAGCACATTAACTATTCTGGAAGTTTACGACTAAACCGAATTCAAATTAACGATGAAGAAATAAAAAATGATTATCCCTCCAAGAATCAAAAAGTCCGTTGTAAACGGCAAAACCATAATCGGCGAAGGCGTCGGGTTCGAGCGCGTGAGACGCATTACGGGTTACCTTGTCGGAACCCTGGAACGCTTCAATAACGCGAAACGGGCGGAAGAATCCGATCGCGTAAAGCATGATATGGAAGATGAAAAATGACTAAACAGGAACTACTGGATAAGGTTACTAAATTATTGGCATTAGCTGAACGCGCAGGAACGGTATCCGAAGCGGAAACGGCAATGGCTAAAGTCAAAGAATTGCTTGTTAAATACAACTTATCTATTGACGATGCCAAGAACTACAAGCGCGATGCGTCATGCGCTGAAGAGAGTATAGATATTGGGAGCCTGCAGATTTCTTCTTATGTCGTGATACTTCTAAATGCGATAAAGAAACTATTTGAATGCGAAATCTTATCCAAAAAATTTCCAAGGAAATTTATTTTTATTGGGCTTGGAGCCGATCCAATTATCGCGGCGCAACTCTTTATTTTTCTTAAAGAAGCTTCTCTGCGCGGCGCAAAGAGAAATGCGGTGAGTAGGCGCGATCGCAATTGCTATCTAAATGGATTCGCAACAGCGATATATGAAAAAGTCATCGAAATTAAGAAATTTGTTGAGGAGAAGCAAGAACACGCCCTTGTAACTGCAAAAATGGCGACAATAGAAAAATATATTACAACTAATTATCGTCTATGTAGGAGCCGACGGCTTGCGGTGTCATGTAAAGAACCAAACGCGTTCAATTTAGGTAAAAAAGACGGTAAAAATACGGGATTTTATCGTCCCGTAGAGACTTCCACGGATAAATTGGAAGCGATAGGCCAATAGCAGAGGAGAATAAAATGGACGAAAAAACCATGCGTTTGGGCCTCTATCGCAAGATAGAAGTCGCGAGACGTCAGCTTCCGCATATGGACGAGGCGACTTTCCGAAACATCCTCCAGACCGAATACGGCGTCGCGAGCAGAAAGGACATGACGACGAAGCAGTTAGCCGCGCTAGTCCACTATTTCGCCAGACTTGGTGCCGAATACAAGAAGCCTGAAAAAGCGCGAAATAACCGCGTCACATCGCGTTCAAGACCGGATTTTATCAATATTCCGGACTCCGATCGCTACGCGAGTTCAAAACGCCAGATTCTGGCGATTTGGCGCAAATTGGGCTATTCCATGAGCAGTCTCGATACCAGGGTGAAGCGAGCTTTTGACGTCGAATGTCTGGCGCATCTTGACGACTGGCATAGCCTGAAGACGTTGCTTTCCGATCTACAGCGCAGGGAAAAGGCTTTTGATCTGAAAAAGGAAACGCTCGCCAATGACTGTCAGGGAGCTTAAGGCGGAGATCCTAAAGAAGTTCGCGTCCGTTCACGCGTTCTGCAAGGCGCATCCGGAGCTTCCAAGGGCGTCCGTCTATCTGCTTTTATCTGGCAAATATCCCGCGAAGGACGAGAGACAAATTGCCAGAATCATAAAAACGCTTAATAATGATTTTATTGAGGAAATATATTATAATGATCCTCCAATGACTCCGGCGGCGTTTTGCGAGGAATTGCAGAAAATACGATGCGCCAACTGCCGGAAGCTGAATCGTCGCGAATGTCTTGTTTGCAGGGACGCGACGAACAAGGAAGGACTGGAGCTGTTTTTCAGATTATACGGAAGACCGAAGGAGCAGTCATGACGCGCTCGAAGGTGCTGGACATTGTAACCCTGACCAGAAACGGCTGGCTTCCCTATCATCTTGATCCCGACGCGAGCGTTTACGAGCGCGTCGGATGCCCAAAATTCTCCAGAGGCAAAAAGGAAAAGCCGATCTGGTTCGTCAGTGAAGACGTTTTCTGTTGCATAAGCTGTCCCACCCACTGCGTCCTAAAAAATCCCGCTGGATTCCGCCTCCCCCTTCCTTTCGCCAACGCCCAGACCGAACAGCCGAAAAAATATTANATCACTCCGCTTGAGATGCTGGCNAGNCATGATCTTCTGAACGCGAAACAGGCGGCGTATTGCCTGAACGTGAGCGANAGGACNATNTANAANTATATNGCCGAAGGNAAACTNGTCAGACTCAAGGAAAATCCCGTCAGGGTACGCTCTTCGGAGGTAAAGGCCCTGCGGGAGAATTTTGACGAATAAAAAATCTCCGCACTGTCCGCAACGCGTCCATGAACGCGTCCGCCCGCTTTGATAGCTTTCGCTAAAGCGGGCTTTTTATCGCCCGCGAAACGGAGCGGACATGAATTATCCCAAAGCGTTTGTCATAGCCAATATGTTCACCCAGAAATGGGAGAAAGGCTATGTGAATCACCCGAATGATCCAGGCGGCGCGACATATAATGGAGTGAGCCTCCGGTTTTTGAAGCAGACTGGAACGGATATTAACGGCGACGGCGTAATCGACGCCAGGGACATCCTCGAGCTTTACCGCAAAAAGGATCAGGCGAAAGTCGACGAGATATTTTACAAGGCTTTCTGGCAAGACCAGAAGCTCGATCAATATCCCTGCCTGTCCCTTCAAATCGGTCTTTACGACACGGGCGTGAACACCGGAAGAACGCAGACCGCTAAATTCCTGCAAAGAGCCTGCAACGCGGTTTCGCCATCCGCGAAACTTGATGTGGACGGAATTATCGGAAAGAGAAGTCTCGCCGCGACGCTCGAGCTTATCCATTACGGGCGAGGCATGGAACTCTCGAAGATTTTCGTAATCAAGCGGCAGGATTTTCACGATACCCTCGTCAATAACTCGCCTTATCGCGACGGGCGCGACTATCGACCGTTCGCGAAAGGCTGGCGAAATCGCGTGAACGATCTCAAAACCTATATAGGACTCCAGAAATGACTGTAAGACAGGCCATAGCGGACGCTCTTCAGGGCGTTGACGGAGGCTATTCGGCGATGAGAATCGTTACGATGCTGGTCTGCCTGATTGTCCTTTTAAACTGGGTAATCTTCTGCTTTGTCGAGGGCCGTTTTGTTCCCATAAGCTGGGAGATGGTCGCGCTCATCGCGGGAAGCCAGGGAGCCAAGGCCGCGCAACTGCGCTTCGAGCTGGGCAACGACGGTTTGCATGGCTTTGAAAATCAGGATTGCGAGGACGCGAAGTGAAAGCTTTTTTAGTCGTTATTATCCTGCTTTCCGCTATTCAGGGCGTTACAAACGTCGTCGCTCTTAAAAAGGAAAGGGATTCCCTGAAAACGGAGCTAATATCCGCGAAAGAAGAGATCGCGCTTATAAACGCGAAGCTTCATTCGACGGAAGCGGCGAAAGACGCCGTTCGCGAACAGGCGCAAGCCTGTCTCAAGCGTCTGAACGACAATCTGATCGACGCGGGGAACTGGCTTGAAATAATAGAACTCTCCAAATCCCGCGATATGGAAGACAAAGAAAAAAGGATGATCCCCGATGACGCGACTCGCCGCAATCTGCTGGATAGTCTGGACAGGCCTCTTTAGCGGGTGCGCGAAGAACGCGCCAGAGCCAATAATGATTACGGAATCATGCGCCGAGCCCGCGAAGCCGGATCTGCCGAAGCTCGGCGATCTGCAATTTCTGGAAAGTCGCGAGGCTTATACGCGCATAAAACTGCGAGACAACGCCATGCGCTCATACATAGCCTCTCTTGAAGAGGCGCTCGAGTGCCATAAGAAACAGAATGGAGGCGAGCAATGGACGCCCAACTGACAGCGGCTGTGGCCGGACTAATGCCCATGCTGGAGGGGCTTGTCGCCCTTGGCTTGCCGGGCTTGATTCTTGGAATGGCGGCGATTCCCGCCATAGTGATCGCCCTGATCTGCTGGTTAAGTTATCGTCGCGAATGTCAGATCAAGAAGGCGATGGAGGCTTACCGGAAGGATACCCAGGAAATTCTGGAAGTATACCGCAAGGACACGCAAGCAATACTCGAAGCGTATCGCAAGGATATGTTCGAGCTTCAGAAGAATATGGCGGATCGCCATGAAGAGTGCATTCGCGAGTTCTCGGACAGGCATCAGCAAGTCGTAACCTTTTACAATAATAACGTTACTCTGGTGAAAAGCCATGAGAAGCTGACGGAAGCTAATCAGGCGCTCGTCGTAAACAACACAAGGGCGATGGAGCATCTTTGCGTAGTCGTTGAATCGCTTGTCAAAAATCAGGGGAGATAAAAATGCTGATCAGGGAATACAAAAAGACGAGAGATGAGTTGCTGTTGCGGAAGAAAGCCATTGATGCGGACATCAGCAACCGCAGGGAGCATCTTCTGGCAGCGCTATCCCTTATCAGGCCAAATTCCGCTTTGCAAGGCGAATATATCATGAGCATGGCAATTAATCTCAATGAGTTACTGATTGAGTTCAAGGGTGTGGTGGAGCAGATTGACATCCTTTCCAGAGAGCTAGACGCTTAAAAATGGAGAATGGGAAATGAATCTGCGACATGAGCTGATGGGAAAGCGGGTTGAACTTTTACGCAACCATAAAAAAGAAAAGATTGTTGCAGAGGCCGTTTCTGCCACAATTATAAGGTTATTGTCAGCAAGTGATTATGAGAAAATTGATGCTGAAGAACTTGCGTTAGCGGCAGAAGTTTTGACGCAGACTATAGAACACCTGCAATCTATTTCAAGACAGATTACGCAGATCAATTCGGAATTGGGTACTCTCTGATGGGCTGGGAGTATCCAACGGAAACTCTCTGGAAGGCGCAGGAGTTATATTGCGTCGACCGCTTGAGTTACGCGGCCATATCGGAGGAACTCGACGTGTCCGCGACGACGCTGAAGGCGTGGGGCCAGCGATATGACTGGGCGGGAAAAAGGGAAGAAATCGCCAAAGCGGAAAGCGAAATCAGGGTAAACACGATAAAAGGAAGACACAAGGCGCTCGAACAGCTTTTACAGGCGAACGATCCTAAAGAGGCCGCGCCGATGGCTTTCGCCGTCTCCAGTCTCGAATCGCTCGCCCTGAAAAAGCTGGAGCTTGTCGCCTCCGGAAAGTTGCCAACTGAAAAGCCAGCGAAGAGACGCAAGATTACAGGCCGGGCCGACGCGGTCGTCGCTCTCAAGGAAGCTGTGGAGCAGAAGCTCGGAGCGGCTCTTTCCGATCCCGACAAGATAACCAGCGCGACTGTTCAGGATATCAAGAAGTGCCTTGAACTCGTCTCCGAGCTTGAGGCGACGTTGCCTAAAGACGAAGCCGATCAAAAGACCAACGCGCTGTCTCCCGATAGCGCGAGGCTTATCCAGAATATTCTGGGAATTTGCGAATTATGATCAATCCGGAAGATTTGAAAGACGTCCTCCTGCCGTATCAAAAGAAATGGCTCGCGGATAAATCCCGGGTAAAGAACAAAGAAAAATCGAGACGGATTGGTCTAACCTGGGCGCAAGCGTTTGATGACGTAATCCTCGCATCGACATCCGGGCGCGAGGGCATGGATGTTCTCTATATCTCTTTCAATCAGGAGATGACCAGGGAATATATAGACGCTTGCGCGGATTGGGCTAAAAAGCTCCAGCTTGTCGCCGCCACAATATCCGAAGACGTATTCAGGGACGGAAGCGAAAGGGGAATAAAAGCTTTCCGCATCGATTTCGCCTCTGGTCATAAAATAGTTGGGTTATCGTCAAGGCCAAGCAATCTTCGCGGAAAGCAGGGTCGNGTAATCATNGACGAGGCGGCGTTTGTGGACGATCTCCCGGAGCTTCTGAAAGCGGCTTTAGCCCTTTTGATGTGGGGTGGACAGGTAATTGTCATCTCCACTCACAACGGAGCCGAAAATACATTCAATGAGATCATTCAGGACGTCCGCGCTGGCAATCTTCCCTATAGCCTCCATCGCATAACGCTCGACGACGCGCTTTCCGGAGGCCTTTTTCGCAGAATCTGCCAGGTTACAAAACAGGACTGGACGCCTGAAGCCGAGAAAGCGTGGCGCGACGATCTGATAAAGACTTACGGAGACGGAGCCGACGAGGAGCTTTTCTGTATTCCCAACAGATCGACAGGCGCGTATCTCACGGCGAATCTCATCGAAGCCTGTATGGACGATATTCCGGTTATAACGTGGATTAAGCCAGCCGACGATTTTGTGGACTGGAAACGCGAAGTAGCCGAAACGTGGACTAGGGGATGGATCGCCGAGCGCCTCGATCCCTATCTTGATAATCTTCCAGGGGAACTCGCGCATTTTTGCGGCGTGGACTTTGGCCGATCCGGAGACCTTTCCGTATTCTGGCCAGCGACAGAAGAAAAGAACCTGTCGCTTAAGCCTCCGTTTGTCCTTGAATTGCGAGATTGTCCGCACAGGACGCAACAGCAAATCCTCTTCGCGATTATAAACAGATTGCCCAGGTTTTCTGGTCTTTCCCTGGACGCCAGAGGCAATGGCTCGGCTTTAGCCGAAGCCTGTCGTCAGGAATTTGGGCCGTCGCTGGTTCGCGAGGTGATGATTACCGAGAACTGGTATCGGGAAATTACGCCTCTTCTGAAATCAGGCATCGAGGACAAGACATTGAGACTTCCAAAGGACGCGAACATTCTTTCGGATTTTCGCTCCCTGCGAGTTATAAAGGGCGTGGCCAGGCTACCGGAGCAAAGGACAAAAGACAAGACGGGCGGGCGTCATGGCGACTCCGCGATAGCTTGCGCCATGATGATCGACGCGAGAAAGGAACTCGCCGCCTACGAACCCTGGGACTACGCGAGAATCCCTCTTGAAAAATTTGATTTCATTGGCTGGGACATATAATGGCCGCGACGAAAACGATAGGCGATTGCGAACTGTATCTCGGAGACAGTTACGAGATAATGTCCGAAATATCGCGTGTCGACGCGGTGATTACCGATCCTCCATACGGATGCACTGATAATGAATGGGATCGGGAGCTTGATTTTTCTCGATTCTGGCCGCTGGCTTACGCTTCGGCGAAAAAGAACGCGGCTTTTTGCGTCTTCTGTATGTCCCGGTTCGCGGGGCGTCTCTGGCAATCCAATCAAAAAGATTTCAGATACGATTATGTCTACAAAAAGCCAGTTTTATCAGGCTTTCTGAACGCGAAAAAGAATCCGCTTCGCGCTCACGAGCTTGTGTATGTCTTTTATAGAAAACTTCCGACCTACAATCCGCAAATGCGACCGGGAAAGCCTTACAGGAAAATAACGTCGACTGGCTCTACCAACTACAGCAAATTTGACACAATCCTGTCAGTTAATCCTTACGGCGACCGTTATCCCTTATCCATCATCGACGTAAGGCATGAAAATACTTTTTACATGAAGAAAGAATTCGAGCGACATCCGACGCAGAAGTCAGTCGCCGCCCTGTCTTTTCTCATCAAGACATATACTAACCCGGGGGATGTTGTTCTCGATCCGTTTATGGGTTCCGGATCGACTGGAGTGGCTTGCGTCCAGACCGGACGCCGTTTCATAGGCGTCGAGCTGGAGCGAAATTGGTTTAATGTGGCTTGCGCGAGGATCGAGTCCGCTTACAGGGAACTTGAGTCGCCAGCGGCGTGAGATATAAGAGAAAATGGAGGTTATTGTGGAGCGCGAAAAATTCCTGAAATATCGCAATGAAATTTTAAAAATCATGAAAGAGGCGGGAACGGACAGATGGGAAGCCGTTCGGATTACCGCCTCCGCCCTCAACGAGTTTTTAGCCTCCGACGGGCATCAGGCGATAGTTACTCTTCGTCCGCTTGTAGCCTATTGCGAAGCCGACGATAAAATTTGACAAAATCGTCAATTTGTTTCTCCCTTTTCTTCTCGAGCGTCGGGCGTCTATTTTATCGCGGGGAGTTTGGATAAAATNCCTCGCATANCTCGCTTGAACTCCNTGCAANGCCTCCGTTTTCNCGTCATACTGNCGGNAACGGAGGTTTTTCATGGCCNATGGACTNTATCTTCCGGACGGAAGCTTTCGCGCCTTTTCCTATCGGGAATTATCCTCGGAGCTTGCGACAAGGCAAAACGCNGGNGTCGCNTTNGCNGAGCTTGATAGCTGGCTAAATACCCTTCCCGATCCNGATCCNGTCCTGAAAAAGCGCGGCGACGACGCCGAAGTNNTGCGCGATCTGTCAGCNGACGATCAGGTCGCGACCGCCATGCTTTCGCGGAAAAACCGCGTCCTGAATTGNCCGCATTTTACGATAAACGCGGGAAGTCTTGACGGACAGGAGCCNACGNCGGAAGCGAAAANGCTCCATGAGCGTTTCCTGAAAGATCTCGAAAANGTGAATATTCGATCCGTCATCAGCGCGATGCTGGACGCNCCNTTTTACGGGNTNGNTCCACTCGAGCTTGTNTGGAAACCTGACGGAGGATGGTGGAGTCTTATCGATATTATNGCGAGGCCGTATTACTGGTTTCGCTTTGATAATAAAAACAATCCCGTTTTTACCGGAGCGTATGGAGCGTATTGCGCGGAGCCAAAAGAGCTTCCCGCCGGAAAATTCGTCTTTGTCTCTCATCATGCCACATACGACAATCCCTACGGTATGCGCCTTTTGTCGCGCTGTCTCTGGCCAGTCAGTTTCAAGCGCGGGGGACTGACCTTTTACGCGAGATTCGTGGAGCGGCACGGTCTTCCCTGGGTAATCGGCGAAGCTCCGAGTCAGGCGACGGCTCTTGAGAAAAGGGCGATGGCGAAAGATTTATCGACAATGGTTCAGGACGCGGTCGCCGTTATTCCGCATGGAGCCAATGTAACTCTTGAAGCCGGAGGACAAACTCAAAGCGAGATTCACGAGAAATTCCTGGCGCGTCAGGACAAGGCGATCTCAAAAATTCTTATGGGCCAGACGCTCACGGTCGAGATGGAGGGCAAAAACAGTCAGGCGGCCGCGCAAACACATCAGGACGTGGCCGAAGGGCTCGCCGACTCCGACAAGGCTATGGTCTGCGACGCCTGGAACGAGATCGCGTGGCTTTATGCCCAGGTGAACGCGACAAGCGACGTCCTGGCTCCTGTCGCTTTCTATGACGAGCCGGAAGACCTCAATATTCAGGCCGATCTGGACAAAAAGCTTTATGATATCGGGGTAAGTTTTACCTCAAAACATTTTACGTCGGTTTACGGCTTGCAACCCGGCGAGTTTTCGGTCGACGGCGAAGACGCTCCTTCCGAATTTTCCTCCTTTCCCGCAAGAAAAATGAGAATGGCCGAGCGTTCTCAAAAGACGCTTGATCAGGCTATCGTCTCTCTTCTTCCAAAGGCTTTGAAGACAAGCGGCAAATTTATTGGACGAGTAGAAAACGCTATCAAATCCGCGAAAAGCATCGAAGAGCTTGAAGAGTCGCTAATCAATCTCGCTTCTCCCGCGATGACGCCGACCGGCTTCGAAGACTTTCTCGCTTGCGCGATGGTCGCCGCGTCCGGATACGGAGCGGCTTCGGTAAACGCCGAAGCCGAAAAAGATGCCGAATAACGACGATCTCAATCTGGACGACGCTCGGATAGTCGCCGATGGCTTGCCGCCGGAAGACGCCATAAGATTCTGGCGTCAAAGGGCTAATCTGACCTGGGACGAGGCTAAAGAGCTATCCGAAGCGGCCAGATCCCGCGCTTTTTACGTTACTGGGCTTCTCCAGCAAGACCTTGTGAACAAGGTTAGCAACGCCCTGCGACAGGCTCTCGAGAACGGCGAAACGTTCGAGGATTTCAGGAAACGAATACCCGAGATTATCAAGAATCAGGGATGGAAAGATTACAGGGTCGAGACCATCTTTCGCACAAATATGCAGACAGCTTACGCGGCTGGCCGCTACGCGAAGATGACGGCGGTCAAAAAAACACGCCCGTACTGGCAATATATCGCGATTATGGACAAGAGAACGCGTCCGTCTCACGCGGTTCTCCATGAAAGGATTTATCCCGCCGATCACGAATTCTGGGAATCCAACTATCCTCCCAACGGCTTCCGTTGCCGATGCGCCGTCAGGACGCTTTCGCAAAGACAGATCGATTCCGAAAATCTCGAAGTCCAGAAGGAAATGCCCAAGCCGCAGTTCTGGACTGATCCCGCTACCAATCAACAGCATTATGTCCAGTTTCCGGGAGCGGAGAAGGGATTTCGGAACAATCCCTTCAAGGCTTGGGCAAGCAGCGGCGATTTATTGCCGATGGTACGCGATAATCTTGAAGGACTGCAAAGAAATCTGGCAGCTTCATCCGTGCGTGGCATTGTGAAAAAGGGCTTTGAAAGCTGGTGCCAAAATCCAGTCGGCAATTTTCCGCTTTGTGTTCTAAACGAGGTCGATGCCGAACAAATCGGCGCGAAAGTAAAAGTCGCTGTTCTGTCTGCGGAAACTTACGCCAAACAAAAAGCGCATCATCCAGAACTTACGGCCAAAGATTACGCGCTTGCGCAGGAAGCCGTTGATCGGGGAGAAAAATGGCCGCAGAATGAAAAAAATTTAGCTTTTGTCCTGAATGAAGCAGATGGCGTGGTTGTGATCGTTAAAGCAACAAGGGTTGGGGATGAGCTTTATGTAACCAGCCTGCGGCGCATGAGCGGAGATGACGCGGAAAGGGAAAGAACTATGCGCAAGTTGAGGAGAGGCAAGTAATAACGGGCGGCGGGGCCTGGCACCCGTCAATGGCAAACGCCTGACGGAAACCCCGCAATGCGCCAAGAAGCTCGCGCTTCAGCTACGGCTGCCAGATTTATCACCGTGTCGCGCCCGCTTGCAAATTAAGAATTGGGTATTAGGAGCGGAATGTCAAGAAAAAGCCGCCTTTTGGCGTTTTTTTACATCTTGCGTATGGCAGTTTTGGCAGATTGGCTATTTGCGCCTACATGGGCTACAAACAAGGAGAGAAAATGACTGACGCCCTAGTACGCTATAGTTCGAATTTTTCTTGAAACTATGAGAACTATTGGGGGCATTTAATATAGACAAGAAAAGATTTTAAGGGCAAGGGAAAAGGACGCGCGATTATTGTCAGGACTCCATTCATGAGGTTTTTATGCCTTTAGAAAGTCTGAAATTGGAATCGCTATCCGAAATTCCTGTCCTTCCGAGGGGAGCCCATGTCGCCCTCATGCAGAAATGCTTGGTGTGTTTAGATAGCCAGAAATTTTGCAAAGGCTCGCCCATTGTGGTGGAATGCGTTGGATTTCCTGGCATAGCGCCTCGTACCGGAGAGGCGTATTTCTTAATTGATTGGGATGTGACGGTCGATGACGCATTGAAAGCCGCGCATGCCGATCTTGTGGAATCAGTCGAAGACAGCGCAAAGGCAATCGGTCTACTTTTAATAACCAAATTGACCCCCTATACTGCAGGGAGGCAAGCTCTGCGGGGCACGCATATTGACTATTTGCTGGTGGATAAGACAAATGAAGAACTCCCGTTTCAAGCGGAGACGACTGCGGAAGTTGAATTCACCGGAATTCTTGAAGGCATTGACAAGATTGGGGAGCGTACAAAAAACAAGCGTGAAAGACTGCACGCAAAACGAGATTTTCCTGTATTTATTGTTTGTGTGGAGCATAGTTTTCCCCTAGCCCTTATAGAGCGGGTTGAGCCATGAGCAGGATTTGCGAACTTCACGATCAAGCGATGCTAGTTATGAATGAAGCGTTGCGTTTGCAACGAGAAGGCTTGCATGAATACGCGCGGAAAGAATTTTTGCGAGCTTGCGAACTTGAGTCAACGTCTGCGGATCTGGTTGATGCCAAACCTGAAAATGAACCAAGCCGCGGTATGTTGTATCTTGGCGCCGCATCGCTCGCCAAAATGGCAGGAGAACTTGACTGGGCGGAAAGGCTGGTGGGAAAGGGCATGAGCGGTTTCCCCACTCCAAGGGTCAAGGAAGATCTCCATAAGCTCTACGCGGAAATCAATTTTGCGCGGAAAGCGAAAAATATCGCGTCAAGCCTGAATAATAATGAAACACTATTCAGTTTCATGAGCGGAGATGCTATTGGTTATGGTCTAATCTCCGCCAAAGCGCTTTCGCGTCGATTGGAGTCATTAAATTCTTTAGTCACGCGTACAATCCAAAGATTATCCGGCTTGCCGTTTAAAAAGAGCGCCAATAAAAAACAGGATGAGGGCCTCCTTCAATTGAATGTGGAGTGGGCGCCGCCTGGAAGTTTCGGGCTAAAGCTCAGTCTCTCGCATCCAGTCAATCAAAGCCTCCAGTTGCTTGAGGTTCCTCCAGAAGAAATTATTAAAGAAGTAATGGATGACCTCCACTTGGTTGGGCTGGGGGAGGAATGTAAGGTAAGGGAAAAAATTAGAGATGAAGAATACAGCGAGAACTTCATCGCCAATGCGAAAGATATTTTACCAGATGGGGAAAAAATTAAAGAAATCGGCATTGTGAGCAAAGGCATGACGTTCGTTCTCGATAAGACAAAGAGAGAAGTTAATGAATCAGTCGCCGACAGTGTTAATCAAGACGATGAAAGTGACAATGATATGCAAACACTTTTTATCGTTACAGGATATTTAAGAATCTCTAATGGCATTGGCAACTTTTTCAAAATCGTTCCAGACGACAATAAAAAGCCGATAAAAATCTATGTGCCTGACGCGCTCGACGAGCTTGCCAGGAAATATTTTGGAGACAAGGTGGAGATAAGATGCGAGAAAAAAAGAAAAAGTTTGTATCTAATTGATATCACGCCTCTTGACACTTGACAAAATGTAAAGACGTTCGCAATCTTTCGCACTCCGCGCTTGCTGTCCATGCGAAAACCCCGTTTCACCTCTATAAAGGAGTGAAATGGGGTTTTCAAATTTAAAGGAGGCAAAATGCAAACCGTAATAGACGCTGGGCGCGAAGATTTAGAAGCGAAGATAATTCCTGAAAATTTGCCTCAAACTTTGCGCGACGTCGCCTTGGCCCTTAAAGAGGTGGGACGCGCTTCTCTTGAAATAAGCTTCGACCTTTTGGCTTTATGCCGAGTTCAAGTTTCGGCTACTGATCTTTTCTGTTTACGAATTCTTCATTGATTCTCTTCTCCAGAGGCAACTATGGAAAAATCGCCGCTTTTTCAATTAATGGACGACCTTACTAACTTACTTGATTCGGAGCTAGTTGAAAACGCCGCTAACGCCGTAATTTCGCGGGCGGCTATCGAAACTCCAGCGCTGGCCATCGAATCGCTAGCGCGTCTTCTCGCCATTGAAGTCGCCAGACGCAAAGGAGCCGAAGCGAGATTGAAACGGATCATAAGCGAGGAAAGAGAGATATGAAATGGATCGAAATAGCCAGAACAGGAACTTTTGCCGACAGCTCCGGTCGGCTCCAGACTTTCACTGAATCCGATTTATCCGAGATCGCCAAATCCTATAATCCCGACAAGCGCGACTGTCCCCTGGTATTTGGGCATCCAAAGACCGACGCGGCTCCCGCTTTCGGATGGATGAGCGATATAAAGACGGAAAACGGAAAATTGCTTGCACAGTTCGCAAGCGTTCCTGACGAGGTCAGGGAAATTGTGGCAAAAGGCCATTATAGACACGTCAGCATGAGCCTGATGCCCGATCGCGTAACCCTGCGCCATGTCGCGCTTCTGGGAGCGGCGCAACCGGCCATCGATGGTCTGAAAGCCATAGAGCTTCGTCACGCTGACGATTCAATCACTGTGGATTTTTCAACTCAACCCGGGAAAGAAACGATGACCGAGCAGGAATTGCAAAGAAAGATCGGCCAGCTTGAAGAGCAACTGAAGGCTCTCCAGACCGAAAACGCCACCCTGAAGGATCAGGCGAAAACGCAAAAGGAAAGCCAGGAAAAAGTCGAAGGCGAGAAGAAAGCCGCCGAAGCTAAAGCGGAAAAGGCCGCGAGCGATTTCGCCGCCTATCGTCAGAAGATCGAGGGCGAAAAGCGCGAGGCAAGAGTCTCGGAGCTGGTCAAGGCCGGAAAGGTTACGCCCGCCGAAAAACAGTCCGTTCTCGATTTCGCCGCTAAACTGGCCGGAAGACCGGAGGACACGGTCGACTTCTCGTCTCCCGACGGGAGCAGGGAAACCGTAAGTCTTGAGGAGCGCTATTTTCGCGAACTAGAGGCGAGACAAGCCGACGGTCGATTCTCGAATTTCTCCATGCCTCCGGCTCATTCCCTTGAAGGAAAGGCGCTTCAATTCAACCCCGACGAACTCGCGGCGAAGCTGTAGGAGAAAGTCATGGCCAACGAAGGATTTTTAGGCAGACATATTATCGGCGGCGAAAGGGTCGCGACAGACGATCACCCGCCAGTCATTCATCACTTGCCTTTATCCGAAGACGCCCTCAAGACGGCGATACCCGTCGGGACTGTCATGAAGCGCGTGGAAGGAGCGGAAGACAAAGACGCCGCCAGCGTCGCCTGGGAGCCTTTGCTCTCAACAGATTCGGACGCCGCTCCGGTAGCTGTCGCGGACAGCCCATGCGATCCGACTGGCAAAAACGGCGAGACATTCGCGCTTTGCGTCGTTCACGGATGCGTCAAGGCGAGGCTTCTCAAGACCGGAGACGGCAAGGCGCTTGACGCGCTCCAGATCGCGAAGCTTGCCGAGCGCGGCATCTTCGCGGTCTAAACTAGTATAAGGAGGCGAAATACTTATGTTAACCAATCTGAAAAATATTTTCGCGCCGCAGGCNATCGCCCAGACTTTGAAGACGATTCCGCCTGTCGCGTCCACAATAATGGATTCCTATTTCAAGAGCCGACCGACGCATCCGCTGCCCATGCTGGGCGTCTCCGATCTCAAGGCGGTCGTCCAAACCGTGCCCGTGGTTCGCAGGGACGGCGCCCCGATCCCGCTTCAGGAAGAGAGCGTGGAAACAAATTTCTTCGCTCCCATGCCCATAAAGACGCAAGTTCCTGTTTCCGCGTCNGAGTTGAACGATTTGCGGCTAATGATGGGCAATCACTCTTCTATCGAAGCGTGGAAAACCCGCAAGATCGAGCAGATTCGCCAGACTGTTCACAATACGACCGAAGGCATGTGCGCGGGCGTCCTCTCGACTGGCAAGCTATCCTGGCCAGTCCAGCTCCCAGGCGGTCATACATCCGATTACGGGCTCGATTACGGCGCTCCCCTCGAATATGAGCCAGCGGCGAAGCTTACCGCATCCAGCAAGATGAGCGACGTCTATCGCCTTATGCGGGCCATGCAACAGAAAATCAACGAGGCCGGATTGGGCGGCAAGGTGGAGTTTCTCTGCGGTCAGGACGTAACGTCGGTCTTTATCGACATGGCCGAAAACTACAGGTCGACCGCGAAAGACGCTCCGATCTCGATCAGGCTTGGCAACGGCGAAGTCCATATCNGCGCCTATGTCGTGAAATTCATGGACGAGACCTATCCCGATCCAGTTACAGGAAAATGGAAGCCGAAGCTCGATCCAAAGACGCTCATGGCCGTGGCCGTCGATGTGCCAGGGACGATCTGGTATTGCGCCATCGACTCCATCTCCGCGAACAACGCGTCCGTTCCGCTCCATATAATTCCCATAAAGCGCGACGACGACACGGGAATAACGCTAATCGCCCAGGCGAAACCAATGCCCGCGAGACCGTCCAGATCGGTCTGCAAGTGCGTCGCCGTGGCGTAATCCCTGTTCAGAATTTCTGATTGGAGTAATAAGACAATGATTTTATTCATATCCGCGATAATTTCTGGAATTTGCGGTTTTGTTTTCGACGCTTTTCACGCGTTAGCGTCGTTCCTGAGACGCTTAAAGGGCGTGTCGCGCCTTTTCTCGAGACGGAAATCTCGCGAGCCTTCCGTCATAGTCGTCCGGACGCCGCTAGTTTGCGCGACGATTCTTGCGCCGCTCTCTTCGGCTAGTCTGGACATGGAATGGCTCGTCTTATACGCGCCTGGCCGCCTGAATTTAGGGAAAAGCGCGAAATGGCCCGTATTTGCCCTGTGTCGAATTTTTCGCCCAAACCGGACAAATACTCGAAATAAAAAGTTAGACTAGTCTAATACTAGTCTAAAACGCCGTCTCGAGGGTCTCAATGATTTTATGCGGTCGCGAACACATCATCGACCTTTTGCACGTCAAATACGTCGAGGCTTGCGAGAAGCAAAACCCGGGTCTTGTCGAGCGAACGATCGAAGCCGTTTCCGGCGAAATCGGCGACGCGCTCTCATATCGCTATCCGCAACCCTGGCCGTATGTTCCCGAGCTTGTCCGCTATATAGCGGCCGTTATTTCGGCCTATCGCGTAGTCGAGGCGATCACGTCTCTTGTGGATACGGAGGCGTCTTCGGAAAACGAGTGGATTCCGCTCCAGAAGCAATGGAAATACGTTACCGATTTGCTAGAGGACATCGTTCGCGGGCGTTTAAAGCTTCCCCTTGACGAGGACAATCCGGATCGAGAGGAAGCCAGCGTCGCGGTCGTTTCCAGAAAGCCATTCTTTGACCTGGAGGGTCTGTGATGGCCGGTCGATCCGGAGTTTCTCTCAACTGGGGAGGGCTTGACCGCGCGATTATGAACGGCGCGAGAAACCTCATGAATACAAAATTGTTAATGGAGACCATTGGCGAGACTCTCGTATCCGGAACAATGAAACGTTTTGTCGAGGAAAAAGATCCGTTTGGGAAGCCCTGGAAGAAATCCGCCAGGGCTATTGAAGAAGCTGGCCAGACTCTTTCCGACACAGGGCGTCTTCGCCATTCGCTCAATTACGCGGCGACGCAAAATAAGGTCGTCGTGGGCACGAATCTGAAATACGCCCGCATTCACCAGCTGGGCGGCGAGATCAAGGCGAAAAACGGCAAGAGCCTGAAGTTCAAGGGAAGAGACGGCAAGGACGTGTTTGTAAAATCGGTAAAGATTCCCGCTAGACCTTACATCGGCATATCCGCCGAAGACATTAAGGAAGTTCGCGAAACTATCAGGGATTTTATCGCCGGAGCTTTTGACTGATGCGCGAGGCATTTTTAGAAGCCATCGCCTACGCCGCGAACAGCGCGGGACTTTCGGACGAGCGAATCATCGATATCGTCAAAAAGGACAATCTGACTATCGACCGTCCCAGAGCTGAGATTCAGTTCTTGCCGGAGAAGTTGACCAGAACAGGCAGAAAACTCGCGGTATATATTAATGATGAGAAGCAGATCAGAAAGCGAGAGCTTTATACGGTCGAGCAGGATGTCGCGGTCAATGTTTTAGCCGAGGACGAGAACTGGCTGGAGGATTTTTGCTATGTCTTTCTCGCGGAACTTCCAAGAGGCGTAAACGACAAGCGGGGCAACTGGGTAAGGATTACTGGAAAAAAGGCGACTTTCGGAAAACCAAAGGACGCCCGCGTCGGCGATACGGTCATCGAAGTATTCAAAAAGGTCAACGAGCTTGTGATCGTAACCTTTCTCTGGCGAATTACGAGCGACGAAGCAGACGAGCTTATCCGCTCGCATGATATTGACATTCATTACAGGTAAGAGGCGCGTATGGAACCAAACGAAGAGAATTATGAAAAAGGCGAAATATTTGGGGAACTGGAGTCGAACGAAGGCATGAACGAACCATATCTTAATCCGGATGGAGTTGGCTCGAACCCTGAAGACGCGTCCGCTATCCCCGCTCCCATAATTTTTACGGCTGAGGATATGGCGACGAAACTCAATATACCCGGATGGCGTCAGGCC
>JAAUYY010000107.1 GCA_014804865.1 Desulfovibrio sp. | reverse complement strand
TAATTTTTCAGGAAATTAATTTTGGATTTTTGAGCATTCCTACTGAATTTATCCGCAAGTTCAGTGGCTTGCATATTATTTAATCTTCTTCCTGGACAATCAACGGTCTTGTATTTAGAAATAAATTTAACAAAATTCTCTCTTTTGGAATAACCTGGATAAGGCATAAACGCGTATGCTATGAAATTGGCGAATTTCCGTTTCGCGTATTGCGGACCATAAAAAGGCCTTCTTTCCAAAAATTCTATATCATCTTCAAGAAAGGCGAAAGGATAATAAAAGTAGCGATCGCCAAATTCCATCCTTTTTGTGCCCAGGGCGTAATCAAAATAATTAAAATTTGGCGAGCAGTTCTCCGCGCAGGATAAGATCTTTATGCGCGCCGACTTATTTATTAAATAATCTATATTACGCCAGCCAGTAATTAAAAATTCAGGATTTTCAGAAAATTCCAATTTAAAATGATTCTTTAGAACATCTAAAATAACTTCAGTGTGAATCGCAACCGCGTATGATGAGTTTATAGATAATGTTTTCATTTTTTATCCCGCCACTATAGTGGCAACGCGCGACATTAGCCAGCGCTCGCGTAACCTTGAAAACTATTGGTATCAACGCTATGCGCGCGAACGAACAGAATAAACGCGCGCTTTGGCGGCGTCGCGTCGCGATTCCGCGGCAGTCCTTTAAGCTCCAAAGTATTTTTTCAATTTTGCCACGGTTCTTATAGCAAATCTAGCTTGAAATTACCGCCGCGGCGGAAGTTTTAAGCTAAATTTGCTATAGAGCCAATTCCTTAGCCAAAGTTCAATGAAAAATGACTGTTGTTTCATTCCGCGAAAAGAATCCCTTATTCCGCGGGACGCCATATTCGCGGATTCGCAACTGTAGCGCTAGAAGCCAAATCCGTCCGAATTTACGCTGGACGCGAATCCGAAGCCCGCTTCTTCTTCTACTGTTTCCTCGGTCGCCGGGGCCTCGGCCGTCGCGCCGGACGCGGCAGCGGCGCCTAAAGCGGCTCCTCCCGCTATCCCCGCGCCTTTCATTCCATCCTTTATGGCCGATTTAATAGCGTCGATCAACTCCTCGTGATCGATTGGCATTTTCCCCTGAAATTCCGCGACTTTTCGTTGAAGAGCGAGCATATCCGCCTTCATCGTCTTGATTTTCGCCTCGAGCGCGTCGTTTTTTTTCTGAGCCTGGGCTAGCGCGGCTTCAAGCGGCTCCAGTTCTTTTACGCGTTTTTCCAGATCGATTACTTCCCGCGTCTGGCGACCGAGACTGGCTTCCGTATCCCGGATGGTATTCAGAACCTGGTTTACTTGCGTTTTCGTGTTCCCATCCATGGGCGCAATGGACACATGATCGCCCAGGAGTCCGGACGCTTGTTTGACGAAGGCCGGCCAGCTTTCGCCTTCTTTATAAGTCATATCCACGAAGCGCGGATACCAGCGGGAAAGCCACGCCGCGGCGAAAGGCCCTGTCGCCCTGGCGCATTCGTCGCAATCGACAGTCTCGCCAAGTATATATCCGGCAATTTCGTTTACGTTCGCGCCTGGCTTGCCCGCGACGAGTTCGAGCACTTTTTCAACGGGAAAAACTTTTCGTTTGTCAGCCATGGGAAATCCTCCCCAGAGGGATTAATTTTTAAGCCTGCGAAAGGCGAATTAATAGCTTCTTCCGTACATCCTGGCGTAAACCATGGCCGCCGTCCGGTAAACGAAATGTCCCAGCTTTGACCAGGGAACATAAGCGAAAAGCATCCAGACGACAACAAGATGAAGGTAGTAAATTATAAAAGCCCAGTGGATCCAGTTCATAAGCCGGAATATTTGCGAGAATATTCCGGTAATGGTCACGGCCCAGATAATGCCCAATAGATACCAGTCGTAATAATTGGACGCCTGATGTTTATTTAGCGTGGCGCGACGCCAGGTAAGCATAATCAGGGCTATAGTCATGAGGATCGCGCCGATATTGGCGACAATTTTTACCCAGAACCCCTGGGGCATCGGCGTCTCGATCAGAATCGCGGGAATTATTTTTCCGCCCCAGTGCCCGATCGCGACCACAGTTGTAACGAAAGTCAGGATGCAGAAACTCCAGACGAGAATGGTATGGGAAAAACGCCGCGTTTTGTGGGGTTCGCCCGTAGCCGGGCCTTCTTCGCATTGGGAGAATTTGCTCGCGGAGCCGACCTCTTCCCAGAGAACTTCGAAAAGACAAGCTATCCAGGAACGCTTTTTGCCGATTACGGCAAGTTTTCCTTCGGGCTTAAACTTGCGCAGGAGTTTTCGGCAACCATGCGCCAGAATGAAAGCC
Source organism: Desulfovibrio sp. (assembly GCA_014804865.1). The sequence goes on along the minus strand of JAAUYY010000107.1, from coordinate 11,488 downwards.
GCGCCGAAGAAGGTGATCATGAAAATGGGATCGATTGTGTAGTCTCCGGAAAAAATCGAGCCGTACACTATGCGACCGTCAGCCGACCTCGGAAACCAGCTTCCTACGAGCGAAGCTCTTATCCACCAGACGATAAACCAGATAATGGCCGGAATCAGGAAGAGCGGAAGCAGGCCGGAAGGCTTGCTCATCCATTCGCCGATTAGTCTTGGTTTTATCATATCCCGGTAAATCAGATCGCGAGCGGAGGACATGAGTTCCGCGGGGCCCGCGTCGCGGGGACAGAGATCGGAGCAGTTGCCGCAATTGTGGCAGAGCCACAGATCGATGTCTCCGGCGAGTTTTTCCTTGAGACCAAAGGACGCCCAGACCATTTCCTTGCGCGGGAAGGGTTTGTTGTCGGGAGCCATGGGACAGGCTACCGAACATGTGGCGCATTGATAACATTCCTTGAGCTTATGGCCGCCTGTCTCTTTTAACTGGCGGACAAAATCCATATCAGACTGGAGCGTGACCGCTGCCATCTCAACCTCCTACATTCCCTTGAATGGATTGGGACCCAGGGCCGTTATGCGATCCACAAAACCGTCGATGAGTTCGGGGATCCTGTCGTACTCGTCAATGGCCACTTCCAGTTGCTCGACTCTTTCCGGCTCGACTCTCAACCGATTTAGCGTTTCGGCGATATTTTCCATGCGCATATGGCTAATTTCGGAGCCTTTCATGAAATGGCATTGATAATCGTCGCCATATTTGCAACCCATGAGCAAGACGCCGTCATAGCCCTTGTTCATGGCGTCGGATATCCAGATGGCGTTTACGGAACCAAGACAGCGCACGGGGATAATCCGGCAGTAAGGACTCCACGTCTTATGACGCAACCCCGCCATATCAAGCGCGGGATAAGCGTCGTTTTCGCAAGCCAAGATCAGGATGCGCGGCCCGCCTTCCTTGAAATTCTTCGGGATGTCCGGCTGACGGAGCATGGAGCTTATCTGATCTATATTGTAATCCGCGAAGGATATTACCCTCTCTGGGCAGGCGCCGAAGCAAGTTCCGCAACGGCGGCAACGCGAGGGATTGGGCTTTGGCGTGCCCTTCTCGTCGTCGTCCAGCGCGCCGAATGGACACTCGACCGTGCATCGCTTGCATTGCGTGCATCGCAGGAAATTAAAAATGGGATGAGTCCGATCGCCGGAGCGGGGAGCGACGGCCACTCCATGATCGCCCGCCTCTATACACTGGATCGCCTTCAACACGGCTCCGCAGGCGTCCTCTTCGCAGAGATCGAGCGTCATTGGCTGACGCGCGCAACCTGCCGCGTAAACGCCCGTTCTGCGCGTCTCATAGGGGAAACAGATATAGTTGGAATCGGCGTAACCGTCAAAAAGCTCCAGATCCGGAAAATCCGGGCCCTGACGATAATCAAAGTTGACTACCAATTCCTTCGCCGTAGTCGGAACGATGCCGCAGGGCAACACGACGAGATCGACATCGAGATCGAAATCCATTCCCAGGAGCGTATTTTCGCAAGAAACTACGACCCTGTCGCCGTGATCCTTGACCGAAGTAACGTCCGCCTTGGTCATCATAATGCCCAGGCGATTTTGCATTGTCCTGTAGAAACGCTCAAGGATGCCCGGGATGGCCATATTTTTGTAGATGATGTACGCTTGAACCGAATCGTCGGTCTTGTCGCAAATGATATTGGCCTGACGCAACATGCCTACGGAATTGACTACGTTGGAATAGGTCAGGTGTTTAATGCTTTCCAGGTCTTCCTTGACATATGGCTGATCCATATTCTCGCCGTCGCTTTCGACGTTCTTTCCCGCGGCTTCCGCGGCGAGAAGTTCCTTTTCGGGTTCGCTGGCTTCCTTCGCGAACGCTTTTTCGGCTATCGTCGTGTCGAGCACGAAGGCTATGCGTTTCGCCTTGACTTCGTTGTTGACGAGCATTTGGGCGAATTTCGCCGCTGTTATTATAGCGGGACTGGAGCCTAAGCCCATGGGCGCGAGGAATTTCTCGGAAAGGGGAACCCATCCGGAAGCCACGACCACGGCGCCAACGTCCCATGTTTTTTCTTCGCCGCCGACATTGACGATCGCCTTGAATTCTCCCGGCTCCCCTTCGAGGGATTTCATGGTCGAGTTCAGACAGATCGTAATCTTTGGATCTCTTTTCAAGTCTTCGATGCGGTCGGGGAGCTTCGTTGGCTCCTTGTCGGTCCAGGGCGAGCGAAGGGGCGAGGCGACGGGAATATTGTTTACGGCTCCGCCGAGCTTGTCGCTTTTTTCGACGAGGACTACTTCGTAACCGGATCTGGACGCTTCGGACGCGGCGCGCATGCCGGTCCAGCCGCCGCCGATGACGAGTATGCGCTGAACGCCCTTTACGACCGCCGGATCGGCCGCTTCTGTTTTTTGAAGCTGGACGACGCCCATATTAATATAGTCTTGCGCCATGATTTTGAGCAATTCCGGCGCTTCGCGGCTATCGACCGGAGAACCGTCGGGATTTTCGTAACAGAGGACGCATTGCTCGCGCAGATTGACATGATTCACAAGAACGCGGCGCCCGTCTTCCAGCGGGAAACGATAGAAGCCGCTGTCGACTCTGGGCGACGCTCCGCATAAAAGGACTCCGTCAAGTCCGTTCGCCTTTATATCCGCCTCAATTTCGGGGACGCTTTCGGCCAATATGGGCGCGACCTTGACGACGGGAGTAAGATCGCCCCATTTTTCCCTGGTTTTAGCGACGAGCGCGTCGAGATCGAGGCCTCCGCCGATATTTTCGCGATCAAGATAGACGCCAATTTTTTGAGCCATGCCGCTTACCTCCCTCTCGCGACTTGCGAAGCTTTCAGAGCCGCGGCGGTGCCAGCCTGCGCCGAGCGGCTAACGTCCAGAGGCATCCGCGCGCAACCGGCCGCGAAGATTCCCGCGTCTTCGCCTCCGGCCACAAATCCGTCCATGTCCAGAGGAATGGGCAAAGGCAAATTCTCGTCGGCCAGAGACGGCTGCATCCCCGTCGCGAGGACGCACAGATCGTATTCAAGTGTTTGTTTTTCGCCGGTAATGGCGTTCTCGGCGACGAGACGTAGATTGTCGTTACGCCCGGGCAGAATTTGCGCTACTTTGCCCTTGACAAAACGGACATTGGGCAGTTTCTGAACTTTTTCCAGCGTGTTTACATAGCGTCCGGGCGCGCGCAAGTCTATATAATAAATGGTAATTCTTATTTTCGGATTTTGTTCGACAAGATAGAGACATTGCTTGAACGTAGCCATGCAACAGATATAGGAGCAATAATTGAGATGATTCTGATCTCGCGAGCCGGCGCACTGAACGAATCCCACATTCAACGGACGCTGACCGTCGGAGGGACGCTTGATAACGCCTCCGGTCGGGCCGAAGGGAGACGCGAGACGCTCCATCTGCATATTGGAAATACAGTTTTTCCACTGGCCGCCGCCGAGATTCGGAAGATTGGACATCGCGTAGGGACGCCATCCGGTCGCCACAATGATCGCTCCGACTTCCAGGTCAAGCTCTTTTGGCTTTTCGTCGATTTTTAAAAATTTATTCCCCGCTATCCGGGCCGCGTCCGATTTGGACAAAGTCGAAGGATCGAGAACCCAGCGAGCCGGAAAGGCGAAGGGCATGGCTTTGTACAGCGCTTTTCTCTTCGTCATCCCAAGTTCGAATTCGCTGGGCGTCTCGCCCTCAAGGGAAGAGGCGAGAAGACTGAAATCTACGTTGTACGGCGGGGTATGCCGCGGATTCAGACGCGTTTTTACAGTATAAGCGCCTTTTTTGCCCTTTAAGCCAATCACTTCCGCCATAGTGAAACATTTTATCAGCGGATTTTTCCTGACGCGCTGAAACTGGATTTCCAGCCCGCAGGAGGGCGGACAAAGCTTGGGAAAATATTTTGTTAGTTGGGCCACCCTGCCGCCGAGCCAGGGATTTTTTTCAACAAGATAAACTTCGTGGCCCAGTTCCGCCGCTTCAATGGCGGCGGTAAGCCCGGTAAAGCCTCCGCCTACCACAAGAATGGCATTGGACATCCTGGATCTCCTCCCGCAATTTAGATTATCCCCTAACGATGGCGAGGGATGACGAGCGCTTCGACCCGAAGCGGGCGGCCCGCGAGGGCCGCCCAAGGGAGTCGATTAGTCGGGAATTATACGGATATAAGGCCTCTTGAAGAACAAGGTCTTGCCGGTGAGGGGATCATACTTGGAATTGACAAAGCATTTCCATTTCTTGTCGTCGAGGCCCATAAAGTCTCCGCGATAATAGAAGCCGGGATAACGCGTCTCTTCGCGGAAGTAGATATGTTGCATATGCAGACGCACCGTCCAGAGACGATGGTAGTTCTCCCAGCAACGCAAGAGCTGATGCAGATCGCGGGCCGCGAGTTTCTTGGAGTCTTCCTCGAGGAGGGAGAGGAGCTCGAAACCGGTGTCCAGCATTTCTTTGGAGGTCATGTAGTAAGTCGCCACGCCGCCGCCGTATTCGTCTGTGGCCTTGATAAGGCGCATCATGAAGTTCTTCGGCGCGAGGTAATTCGGGTTGACCGTAGGATCGGTGGAGACCTGATAGCCGTCCATGTATGTGCGGTACGGCTTATAGATCATTTCTTTCAATTCCTGATCGGATTCGCGCAAAGTGGGCTGGAAGTCCTTGTGATCCATGACGAAGCGCACCATCTGCTTGCCGCAGATACGGCCCTCGGCGTGCGATCCGGAGGAGAACTTATGACCGGACGCGCCTACGCCGTCCGCGCAGGTGAATAGGCCCTCGACCGTCGTCATGCGGTTGTAAACCTTGCCGTTTACGGCGCGAATCTTGTATTCCTCGGGCACCCAGTCTTCGTCTGGGCCGGAAACCCAAATACCGCTGCAACCGGAATGGGAGCCGAGCAGATAGGGCTCCGTGGGCATGATTTCGCTGCCCTTGTATTCGGGGAGGGTATTGGTGCAAGCCCAGAGGTTGGCCTGTCCTACGCACATATCGAGGAAGTCTTCCCAGGCCTCGGATTCCAGATGGCGCTGTTGTTCTTCGTCCATGGTGGCGAAGGTGTTGTTGAGGGCGGTCTTGGTGTCCATGCGGATAGGTCCGCGCCCGTCGCGCATTTCCTTAATCATCATATGGTTGCGCAGACAGGTGGGTATGACTTTGCCCGTGGCGTAACCCAGTTTCTGATAAGGCGCGAGCATGCCCTTGTTTGTCTCGGAGTAGTCCTGGCCGTTTCCGTTGGTTGCCTTCGCCTTGAAGAGCAGGAACCACGCGCCGACAGGGCCGTAGCCGTCCTTGAAGCGGGCCGGGACGAAACGGTTTTCCATCATGGTCATCTCGGCTCCTACCTGGGCGCAGAGCGCGTAGGTGGATCCGGCGTTCCATACGGGATACCAGGCGCGGCCCATGCCTTCGCCCATGGAGCGGGGACGGTAAATGTTCACAGCGCCGCCGGCGCCGACCATGATCGCGTTGGAGCGGAAAATGTGCACTACGTTCTCGCGAACGCTAAAGCCGACGGCTCCGGCGATGCGATTGGGCACATTGGCGTCGAGCAGGAGCTTCACGATAAACATGCGCTCCATGATGCGATCCTGGCCCAGGGCGTTTTTCGCGGCTTCGGCCACGATGCATTTATAAGATTCGCCGTTGATCATGATCTGCCAGCGACCGGATCTGACTGGCTTGTTGCCCTTGCGCAGGGACATACCCCTGGACTTGGCCTGGGCGCCGTTCAGGTTGCGACCGGTGGCCTCGTCTTTGATCCAGATGGGCAAGCCCCAATCCTCGAAGAGCAACACGCTGTCGTCGACATGACGGCCCACGTCGAAAATCAGATCTTCGCGGACGATGCCCATGAGGTCTTCGCGCACCATCTTTACATAGTCGTCGGGCGTGTTGTCGCCAAGATAGGTGTTAATGGCCGAAAGACCCTGGGCGACGGCGCCGGATCTCTCGAGCGCGGCCTTGTCGCAGAGGAGGATGCGAAGATTCTGGGGATCGCCCCAGCGAACGGCCTCGTAGGCCACGCCGCAGGCGCCCATGCCGCCGCCCACGATGAGCAGGTCGACGTCGTGCGTTTTTACCTCGGGTTCGGTTATAGGTACGCCGCTTGAGGGCTCGTTTACCGGAAGTTTGGGCATTTTAGGTCTCCTTGTCGTTTTATTCGCCGTTTATTATTTTTTCGTCGCGCTGTCGTTCGGTCGCGTCGAGCGTCCCGAACTTTCCGTCNAGTTAGCCGGGAGTCTCTTCCTTCCTGAACAGCTTGTCGGCCATGGGCGCGGCCACTTCCATCTGCCTGTCGGGATCCTCGAGCGGATGTTTTTCTTTTACGGGATTCTTGGGGGTGGCGATCTGTTTTTCGGTAAACAACAGGGAATCGTCAAGATTGCCAGTCTCCGGCAGTCCGTCGTAGGGCTTTATGGAGCCTTCGGGAGTCGTGCGGATCGGGAACTGGAAGCGTTTAATGCTGCCGTTGCGGAATTGGACTGTCCAGGAAATGCTTTCGCTGCCGCGCATGGGAATACAGACGCCGCCCAGGGGAGAAAAGTCCGCGTATGGGCGAGCGGAGATGGCNCTCTGCGGGCAAATTTTAACGCAGGAATAACATTCCCAGCANGCGTCGACTTCCTGATTGTACGCTCTCATCGCCTCGGGATCGAGAATCATCAGATCGTTGGGGCAAATGTACATGCAGGCAGTCTTTTCCTGACCCTTGCAGCCGTCGCATTTGGACGGATCGACATATGTCGGCATATTTCTCCTCCGCGTTAAAAGTTGTGAAAACGTTCGCCCGCGCGGATGATCGGTCTTTTTTTCTAACGGCGCCGCGCGGTGACTCGCTCGGCGACCGCTATCCGCGCCTATCGCGCAAGGGCGCGTCGCTTGCGAATTTTCTAACAAGGCAAAGTTGTTCGCGTCAATACCCTTTTTGAAAATTTCCCGACTACTCGGCGCTTCGTTTTTAATTATCTATANTCATATCAATATGTTGCCATTAAAATTTTTTTGCGGTTGATCGCGTCGCGAAGCGAGTTTTGGCTACGCGGTCGCGGAAACGATTTCCTGAAGCGCGATTACAAACTTTCGCAAATCGTCGTAAGGTATGGTGAGAGGAGGCAGAAGCCGCAGAGTGACGTCGTGGGATAGGCCGCAGATAAAGCCGGCCTCGAGCAACTTTTCCCATACTGGCTTCGCGGATTCCCGGAATTCGATGNCGNTCATGAGGCCCAATCCGCGGACTTCTTTTATCTTTTCAGGAAATTCGGATCTGATCTCTTCGAGCTCGCCCATTAGTTCCAGGCCCTTGTTCGCCGCTTCATCGGCGATATTGTCGCGGAGCATGATTTCGATAGTTTTCCCGGCTACGGCGGAGGTCAGCGCGCCGCCGCCGAAAGTTGTCGCGTGACTTCCGGGTTCGAAGCCTTTGGCCATTTCTTCGGTCGCGAGCATCGCGCCCATGGGCAGTCCGTTGGCCAGGGATTTAGCGGCGCTGATCGCGTCCGGGCGAATTCCGGCATGCTGGAAGGCCCAGAACTTGCCAGTCCTGCAAAGCCCGCATTGCACTTCGTCGCAGATAAGGAGAATGTCGCGTTTGCGGCAAAGCTCCGCGACTCCGCGCAGATACTCGTTGGGCAAGGGAACCACGCCGCTTTCGCCCTGGACGCATTCGAGCATTACGGCGGCTGTAACCGGCGATATTTTCGCCTCAAGCGCGGCCAAATCGTTTGGCGGAACCTGGGAGAAGCCCTCGGGCAACGGCGTAAAGCCGTCCGCGAGACTGGCGCGGCCCGTAGCCGCCAGCGTTCCCAGCGTGCGACCGTGGAAGGCGTCTTTAAGCGTTATGATTTCGTAAGCGTCGCGTTTTTTTACCTTGCGGTTATAGCGTCTGGCCAGTTTTATGCAGGCCTCGTTGGCCTCCGCGCCGGAATTGCAAAAAAAGGCCTTGTCGTGATGCGTGGTGGAAAGCAGGCGCTCGGCTAAATCAAGTTGCTCCTGTTGATAGAACAGATTGCTGACGTGCCATAGCTTTCGCGCTTGAGCGTCCAGCGCGGCTCTTAATTCGGGATTGCAGTGGCCAAGGCCAACCACGGCTATTCCGGCGAGCATATCGATATATTCTCGTCCGTCGATGTCCCAGAGTCTGGAGCCCTCGCCGCGAACAATGGCCAGCGGGTAGCGGCTGTAAGATTTGCAAAGCAATTTGCTTTCCTCTTCCCTGATTTTGTCGAAAGCTTCGGACATTAGCGTCTCCTTGTCTTGTTTACGGGGGTTAATGAATGTGCTACTTTTTTAGTCGCGATTCAAGGCGTCGAAAAGGCTTTCGAATTCGCGGCGCAAATCGGTCGCGATGATTTTATAATCGCGCTAAATCGGAAAAAGGGGAGAGCGAATGCCGCTATCTTTCGCGTTGACCGAATCGGAAAAAGCTTTTCTTGGGGATCAGGCCAAACGATCCATTGAAAGTCGACTTTTTAATCTGCCCGACTCGGGGCCCGAGCAACCGGAAGACCAGGCGTCCGTATTGTGCCGGGATCTTGGATCTTTCGTAACGTTGACTATTGGAGGGATGTTGCGCGGGTGCATAGGAACGATAGTCGGACGCGAGCCTCTTTTTTTGAACGTTTGGAGCATGGCCCGCGCCGCGGCCTTCGACGATCCCCGTTTTCCCGCCCTGATCCCAAAGGAATGGCCGCTTGTCGCCATGGAAATTTCTGTTCTTGACGCGCCGACTCCCTGTCCGGATCCGTCGCTTATCGAGATAGGGAGGGACGGCTTGATTTTGCAGTATAACGGACGTTCCGGCGTGTTCCTTCCCCAGGTGCCGGTCGAGCAAGGTTGGGACAGGGAAGAATACCTCGATCATCTTTGCCTTAAGGCGGGAGTTCCAATAGGCTCATGGAGAAAACCGTCCGTCCGTCTTTTCTGGTACCAGGCTCTGGTTTTTCCGGTAGCCAAGGATATCGCGTAATGTTTATGCGATAAAAATTTTTTGGCGAGCCTCGCCGCTTCGCAAAAATATTCCGCGCCGCGCGATTTTTGGAAATAAATCCGGATATTGCGGCGGCGCGGTTTTTTTATTCCGGTCTCGACGCCCGAGATCGAAAATATCGGGATCGCGATCGCGATAATAATGTGGCGCCGCGTTTATTTTCTTGTTATGCTTAATCCGAAATTCCATTAACCGGTTTTAACATTAGCCGCGAGGCAAGGAGGGCGGTATGGAAGGCAAAGAAAGAAGGAAGTACATTTTATCCCTGGATCAGGGGACGACGAGCTCGAGGGCGCTGATTTTCGATCATGACGGCAATGTCCGCGCCACCGCGCAAAGAGAATTTCCTCAAATTTTCCCCAAGCCCGGCTGGGTGGAACACGATCCGCATCAGATCTGGTCGTCCCAGGCTTCCGTCATAGCCGAGGCCATTTCCCTTTACGACATCAACGGTCTCGACATTGCCGGCATCGGCATCACAAACCAGCGCGAAACCACGATCGTCTGGAACAAGGACACGGAAGAACCCATTTATAACGCCATAGTCTGGCAGGATCGGAGAACCGCCGAATATTGCGACAAGTTGCGCGCCGATGGCAAGGTAGAGATGATTCGCAAAAAAACGGGTCTCATTCTCGACGCCTATTTTAGCGCCACTAAAATCCGCTGGATTCTTGACAATGTCCCGGGCGCGCGGCGTCTGGCCGACGAGGGAAAATTGCTGTTTGGCACGGTGGACAGCTGGCTTGTATGGCGACTGACCAGAGGCGACGTTCATGTTACCGACGTAACCAACGCTTCGCGCACCATGCTCTTCAATATCCACACTCTGGAATGGGATCAGGAATTGCTCGATCTCTTCGAGATCCCGCGCAATATGCTCCCCGAAGTGAAAGCGTCAAGCGAAGTTTATGGACATACGCGCACGACGCTCTTCGCGCACAAGGTTCCCATTTCAGGAATGGCCGGCGATCAGCAGGCCGCTCTCTTCGGTCAGATGTGCATCGAGCCGGGATCAGTGAAAAACACTTATGGCACTGGTTGCTTTCTGCTCATGAACAGCGGCGACAAGCCAATTGATTCCAAAAACGAATTGCTTACCACTATCGCCTGGAAGATCGGCGACAAGGTTACTTACGCGCTGGAGGGTTCCATCTTCGTCGGAGGATCCGTCGTGCAGTGGCTTCGCGACAGTCTCCATTGCATTACTTCGTCCGAAGAGGTCGAAAAACTGGCCTCGACCGTGGCGAGCTCCGACGGAGTCTATTTTGTGCCGGCCCTTACCGGACTTGGAGCCCCCTACTGGGATCCCTACGCCAGGGGCTGTATTTCCGGCCTGACGCGCGGAAGCAATATCGGCCATATCGCCCGCGCTGCGCTCGAGGGCATCGCGTTCCAGACCTACGATATAGTAAAGGCCATGGAAAAAGACTCGGGCATACCTCTGACCAACCTGAAGGTCGACGGAGGCGCCTCGCGCAACAATCTCCTTATGCAGTTCCAGAGCGACATTCTCGCCTGCGAAGTGCTTCGCCCGAAAATCACGGAGACTACGGCGCTGGGCGCGGCTTATCTCGCCGGGCTGGCAGTGGGTTTCTGGGAAACTCTGGGCGAGATCCAGTCCCAATGGCAGGTGGAGCGGGTATTCATGCCCGTAGGCGACACGGCCAGGGTCGCCCGCGAGCTTGAGGGATGGCATAAGGCGGTCGACGCCGTTATGTTCCAGTATCCGAAATAGGGAAGCGGGGGATTGATAATGGAAACTTCGTTGTTAGTAAAATGCATTTTTGAGTGCATAGGCTCTTTCGTCCTTATGCTTCTCGGCTGCGGAGTGGTAGCTTGCGTCAATCTCACAAAATCAAAGGGCGTCGGCGGCGGATGGATCACCATCACCCTGGCCTGGGGTTTGGCTGTAATGTGCGGCGTGCTGATCGCCGGGCCTTATTCGGGCGCCCACCTCAATCCCGCCGTGAGCGTCGGGCTGGCGGTCGCCGGAAAATTTGCCTGGGGCAATGTTCTTCCCTATATTATAGCGCAAATTATCGGCGGTTTCCTCGGCGGCGTCGCGACTTATGTCTTCTACAAGGATCATTTTGACGCGACCGACGACAAGGATCTGAAGCTCGCCGTATTCTGCACCGCTCCGGCCATCCGCAATTTCCGGCGGAATCTGGTCTGCGAGATACTGGGCACCTTTGTGCTCGTTCTCGTAATCCTTTATTTGAGCGAAAGCGGCAACGCCGCGGGATTGAAAGGCGACGCTCCCGCCGAGATCGGTCTGGGCAGCATTGGCGCCCTTCCCGTCGCTTTCCTGGTCGTCGTTATCGGCATGAGCCTCGGCGGCACGACTGGCTACGCGATTAATCCCGCGCGCGACCTTGGGCCTCGTCTCGCGCACGCCGCGATGCCCATCAAGGACAAGGGTTCGAACGACTGGGAATATAGCTGGGTGCCCATTGCCGGTCCGCTGATT
>JAAUYY010000106.1 GCA_014804865.1 Desulfovibrio sp. | reverse complement strand
CAGCCGTATAATTTCAAGACTTCGGTCATCTTGAATAATTCGCTCAACGCTTTCGCCATCCCGGGCGGCTATACCTATATCTTTACCGGGCTAATCATGAATCTCGAAAACGAAGAGGATCTCGCGGGGATTCTCGCCCACGAGATCGCGCACGTGACCCAAAGACACGCCGCGGCGCGCATGGAAAGGGCGCAATACCTCACGCTCGGATCGCTCCTGGTCGCCATAGGCGGAATCGCCCTCGCCGGGCCCGCCGGAGCGGCCGCCGCTGTTACGGCCGCGGGCGCGAGCCAATCCGCGATGTTGAATTACAGCAGGATCGACGAGAGCGACGCCGACACCATGGGCCTCCATTTTCTGACTTCGGCCGGTTACCCGCCGAAGGGAATGATCGGCGGATTCAAAGCCATCCGACAGAAAACATGGATGGGGGGAACGGAGATACCGACCTATCTCTCCACGCATCCGGCCATCGGCGACCGCATAAACAATATAGGCGCCCGCGTCGCGGCCATGCCCGCCGACAAACGCGATATAAAATCGGACAACAGGCGCTTCAATCGCGTAAAAACCCTGCTCTGGGCCCGTTACGGCGACGAGCAGGTCGCGCTTCGCAAATTCTCGGGTCGGGACGGACTGTCTCTCATGGGAAAGGGCGTGGTTCTTTCGCGGATGAACAAGACGAAGGAAGCGGCGGCGGCTTTCGACGCCGCGGTCGCCAAGGCGCCGACCGATCCGCTGGTTTTGCGGGAGGCCGGAATTTTTAATTTCAGAAAGGGAAGCATGGAAAAGGCGGAGCGTCTCTTGACCGACGCCATGCGCCGCGATCCGAGGGACTATATGGCCTCGTTTTTCTACGGTCGCCTCCTGGACGAAACCGGTCGCGAAAAGATGGCCCCGCGATATTACCGCGACGTGTTGCGCCGCGTCCCCGAGGAGCCGGAGGTTCACAGGGCGATAGCCAATTCCCTGGGCAGAACCGGCGACGAAGGCCGCGCCTATATTCACCTGGCTTACGCCGAAATTTACGCCAACAACCGCAAACTTGCGAAACAATACTACAAACGGGCCGAGGCTCTCGCCGCGAAATCGACCGATAAAAAAGATTTTAATCGCCTAAAAACCGTGTACGAAGAACGCCAAAAAATGTGGGACAGCGCCTAATGAGCGAATTTCACGCGACGACGATCATAGCCGTAAAAAAAGACAGGCAAGTAGCCATGGCCGGAGACGGACAGGTTACCATGGGACAATCGATGATCATGAAACATACGGCGCACAAGGTGCGCAGGCTTTATGAAAACAAAATCCTCGCCGGCTTCGCCGGCTCCACGGCCGACGCCTTTACCCTGTTCGAGATTTTCGAGTCGAAACTCAAGGAAACCCGGGGGAATCTCATGCGCGCGGCTGTAGAGATGGCCAAGGACTGGCGCAAGGACAAATATTTGCGAAAACTCGAGGCTATGCTTCTTTTGGCCGACAAGGAACGCATCCTACTGCTTTCCGGCTCCGGCGACGTGATCGAGCCGGACGACGACGTCGCGGCCATTGGGAGCGGCGGCCCTTACGCCCTGGCCGCCGCCCGCGGCTTGCTAAAGCATAGCGATCTTACGGCCGGAGAGATCGCCCGCGAAGCCATGACTATCGCCGCCGACATCTGCGTCTTCACCAACGAGCATATTCTCCTGGAGACCCTGTGACGGAGCTTGTCAGCGAATGCAAGATCAATCTTAATCTCATTATCGGCCAAAAGGATCGCGAGGGGCGTCACTTTCTCGAGTCGATCGTCGTTCCCCTTTCCTCTCCCAGCGATCTGATCCGGATTAGACCCGCTTCGTCGGGCGGGTTGCGCTTTCGTTGCGACAAGCCGCTCGAGGGCGAAAATATTATGGTCAAGGCCTACGAACTATTCGCTGAAGCGACATCGATCCGTCCCGATCTGGAGGTCGAGCTAATAAAAAATGTTCCCGTCGGCGCCGGCCTCGGCGGAGGCAGCGGCGACGCGGCCGCTTTCCTGAAGTGGTTAAATGACTCATGCGGGCGTCCGCTGGACGACGACGCCCTTCGCGATCTGGCTTTTTCCCTGGGCTCGGACGTTCCCCTTTTTCTGCGCTCCGGGCCGTCCGTCATTCGCGGCAAGGGCGAAAAAACGGAGCCGATTCGCCTGAAATGGCCGCGCTTTCNGGTAGTCATTGTCTGGCCGGACGAACATATCTCGACAAAATGGGCCTATGAAGCGCTCGACGAAGCCAGAGAGCGGGAAAAAAACTTGACAAACGAGGACGCGAATAATAAAAATTTAGCTCTTTCCAGGGAAGAAAGAATCGAGATTCGCGATCCTTTCTTCTACAGAAACGATCTGGAAGCGCCCGTATTCGAGGCGTATCCGCGACTGGCAGANCTGAAGGAAAACTTTTACGTCCTGGGNGCCTTTTACGCCGCGATGAGCGGAAGCGGATCCTCCATATACGGACTTTTCACGGACGAACAGACAGCGGAGACGGCCCGAAAAACATTGGCCNACCGTTATTCTCATGTCTATCTGTCGTCCCATGCTGGGATGTAGCCAAGCGGTTAAGGCAACGGACTTTGACTCCGTCATCGAAGGTTCGATTCCTTCCATCCCAGCCACCGCCATCCGCGCTTAACACAGGAAAGCCGAGTATGTTCAGCGATCTGAAAATCGTAACGGGTTCGTCCAATCCGGAGCTTGCCAGAAAGATTTGCGATCATATGGGCGCGCAGTTGACGCCCACTCTCGCCACTACCTTTAGCGACGGAGAATTGCGCATCGAGATCGGCGACAATGTGCGCGAGGACGACGTATTCGTCGTGCAATCCACTTGCCCGCCCGAGGTAAATCGCAATCTCATGCAACTTTGCCTCATGATCGACGCCCTGAAAAGGGCGAGNGCGGGCCGGATAACGGCCGTCATCCCCTATTACGCCTACGCGAGGCAGGATCGAAAGGTCAGCCCCCGAGCCCCTATAAGCGCCAAGCTCGTCGCGGATTTTATCAGCGTCGCCGGAGCGGATCGCGTCGTTACCATCGATCTGCACGCCGGGCAGATCCAGGGATTTTTCAACTGTCCGGTCGATAATCTCTTCGCGGCGCCGGTTCTGCTCCAGAGTCTGCGCGATTTGCATGAAGAAAATATAGTCATTGTCTCGCCCGACGCCGGCGGCGTGGAGAGAGCAAGGCATTACGCCAAGCGCCTGAACGCGCCGCTGGCCATAGTCGATAAGAGACGGGACAAACCCAATCAGGCGCAGGCCATGCACGTCATCGGCGACGTGAAAGACAAGGTCGCGATCATAGTGGACGACATGATCGATACGGCGGGAACCCTGTGCGCCGGAGCCGAAGTCCTGCTCAAATATGGCGCCACAAGAATCGTCGCCTGCGCGACGCACGCCGTATTATCGGGGCCGGCCATCGACCGCATCAACGCCGCGGAAGCCCTCTCGCAAGTTATCGTAACCGACACAATCCCCCTCGGCGACAAACTCGAGCGCTGTCCAAAACTGGAAGTCGCGTCCGTCGGAGCCCTGCTCGGCAAGGCCATCCACAATATTCANACGGGNTCTTCGGTCAGCGCGCTTTTCGTNTGANATCANGTTTACAATAATATCAAGGAGTTCAGGGAAATGAGCATAGATAAAACATTGAGCGTAAAAAAGCGCGAAGGCAAGGGCAAAGGGCCGAGCGGTCGCTTGCGCGCCCAGGATATCATCCCGGGCGTCTATTACGCGGCCTCCGGCGAAAATATAATGGTTCAGACGCCGAGCTTGCCCTTCGAAAAAATGTACGAGCGCGTCGGCCACACCACGGTTTTCAATCTCGAGATCGACAACAACGGCGAGAAGGAAACCCATCCCGTCCTGATTTGGCAGATTCAGCGCCATCCCTATAAAAAGAAATTCACGCATATCGATTTTTACGGCGTCGATCTGAACCGCGAGATCAAGGTCGAAGTGCCGCTCGAATTTGTCGGCTCGCCCAAGGGCGTCAAGCTGGGCGGAACCATGGAGACCTATCGCGAATGGGTGCGTCTTAGTAGCAAGCCGCTCGAAATGCCCCAGAAAGTCGTCGTCGACGTCAGCGATATGGAAATAGGCGACACCCTGCATATCTCCGATCTGAAGTTGCCGGAAAACGTGACGCCTGTGCACGCGCAGGATTACGCGGTCGTCAGCGTCATCATTCCGACCGAGGGCGAGGAAGAGGAAGCCGAAGGCGCCGCGACGACCGAAGCCGCCAGCTAGAATTATTTCGAATCCATTTTCGGAAGGCGGGACATTTCTCCCGCCTTTCGCGTTTTTCGCGCCCATCGAGTCGGCGACAATCTTCTCTTTATGGCGCGAAAGCGTCCGCGTTTCGCCAAAAATTCGCTATAATGGAGCCTAAAAAATATTTTCGCAAAATTGGCGGAGGCTTTCTCGAGGTCTGGCCGACGGAGGACGGCGACCCGATCCTCTTTTATCCCGGCACCATGCTGGCGCCCGGACATTACGCCGTCATGCTCCGCGCCCTGGCCGAGGCGGGATTTACGGTCGCCTCGCCGCATTTCGCCGGACATGGTCTGGCCAGGCGAAACAGGCTTGACACTTTTCGGAGTATGCTCGACGAATGTCTCGAGGCCGCGGCTTATCTACGCGACCTTTACGGGAAAGTCGCCGTCGCCGGTCATAGCCAGGGCGGGATCCTGGCTCTCGCCCAGGCCGGCGAATCCCCCGATCTGTCCGCCTCATTTTCGATCTGCGCCGCCTTCCCCCACCGGGAGGAAGCTATCGATCTGACCCGATTCGCGCCCTTGCGGGCGCGACGCGAGCGACTGCTGGGAACAATCGTCAAGCTCGCGGCGCGTTTTCCATCCCTGCCAATTCCCTTGCCTTTTTATCTGCCTCTGGGCAAATTGCTTGAGGGAAAACGAGAGCCAGTCGCCATGGGCCGCGACGAAGGCCGGATTAGCTATCCCCTGAAATTTCTGGCTTCGCTCTTCTCCGCTAAATTATCCGAAGATCTGCTCTGTCCCTATTATCTCTTATCGGCGATCAACGACGGGCTTTTTACGCGGAAACTGACCGAAACTGTATTCGACGCCATAAAAGCGCCGATCAAGGAATTAATCTGGCTGCCCGACGGAGGCCATCTCGCGCCGCTCAATCCGGCCCTGGCTTCTTTTATGGCCAGATATATGGCGTCCGTCTGCTCGGGCCTCGGCTTTTCCCTAAATCTTCGCGAAGCCGCTCGCGAGGCGGCTCGATAGGACTGACTCGCGACGAACAAATCAATTTATCGANGAATATGTCATGGAATTTAGCGGCGTTATCGCGGCGCTGGGCAATCCCGGGCCAAAGTATGAAAACACGCGGCATAACTGCGGCTTCATGCTCGCCGCGAAATTGCGCGAAGACGCGAGAGACGAAGGAACAATCGACGTCCTGAATGGCAAAAAGTTCAACTGCCTGCTCTGGAAAATTGCCTTGCCGGAGCTACGCGGAACATGGGCGCTCATGGAGCCGCAAACCTTCATGAACGAGAGCGGCAGGGCCGTCCAGCCCATGCTCGCCTGGTATAATCTTCCGCCGTCTAAACTAATCGTCGTTCAGGACGAGCTCGATCTGCCCGCGGGCGCCTTGCGCTTCAAATTCGNCGGCGGTCTGGCCGGACACAATGGCCTCAAATCCATCGCCGAATGTTTGGGAACGCCAGATTTTTACCGTTTGCGCGTAGGCATAGGCCGACCGCCCCATAAAACGGATGTCCTGAACTGGGTGCTAGGGCGACCCGACGCGGAGGATATGAAAAAAATTGATCTCGCCCTGGACGCCGGCATCGAGACGCTCGGCGTTTTCTCTCGCGAAGGCCGACAAGAGGCCGAGCGATTCGCCAATACGGCGACGGCGGAGATCCGCGAAGGCTAGAGGCTGCGCGGCGCGTTTCATTTTTAACTAAATAAATCTCCGGCTTCCATCTTGCGTCCCGCGATCAGCGCCTCTTCGGTTATTTCGCGCCACGACGTAATCAGGGAATTATAGGCGAAGGCCTCGCCCGCCCATTTATTGCGCTCGGCTATGGCGTAGAGGCGATAGACGAGATCGCGAGCGCGGTCGGCTTGGCCCGGGATCGCGGCGACTAGTTCGGCGCAAGTCGGTATTCCCTTTTCGTCGAGGAATTTGACCAGATACTGGGCGACCGCCCAGAGACAATCGCGCGAGTTTATCGGCGGCTTTTTGGGAAGTTCTTCGCGAGTCAGGAGCCGAACCAGGCCCTTCTCGGCTCGCAATACGCCCATATCGTCGAGCCTGGCNATCGAGGTATTGCGCGCTCGGGCGAGGACGTCGGCTTCGCCATACTTCATCGCGTTATAGGCTTTCTGACTATAGAGATCGACGCAGAATCGACTGGCGGCGTCGACGCCGCCGTCCTGGTCGGAGAGATAGGCGTCGAGTTCGACGTTGATCGCCCGCAACGCCTCGCGAACGGACATCGGCGTCCCGTCCGCGTCCAGAACTTTGGAATATTTGGAATATACGGCCATGCCCGGGCCGATTGAGGCCTGCGCCATGTCGACCGGAGCGATATTCGCCGCTCGCAACCGCTTCAAAGCCTGGGGCAAGGATTTTTTCAGCTCGTCTAAAAAGCCGCGNCGGGTCGTCCCCGGCGCGTCCTCCGGGCGTTTGCGACAGACGAGAACTATCGAGGAAGCAAGGGCGTTGGCTCCCGAGGCGACTTGCCGGTTCGCCAGTTCCGTGCGCATTGGCCATGTGCCAGTGATCGCGAAGCCCGACTCGATAATCGCGGAGAGCATGGTCTCCCATCCAGCCGCCTCGCCTTTTTCGCCGTCGTCTTCGTCCTGCTTAAAGGCGTAATAAATGGTAACGGGCGCGTCGTCCCTGGCCGCTCTTCGCATTTGTGCGAAGGCTTGCTTCATGCCCTCTTCGAAAAATTCGCGGGCTTTTTTCCTGTCGCCGTCGAACCGATAAGGCGTGGCGACCAATTCGTCAGTCTTGGGAACTAGTATCGTCCTGAAAATATCGGGAAACACATTCTTAAGATTTTTGCGCGTCCAGATATAAAAGAAATCGGATAGATCGGCGTAGCCGATATTGTCGTAATAGGGCGGATCGGTAGAAATGAGAACATTTTCAAGATCGGCGTCTCCTTGCGCCTCCCGCTGTTTCGCCTGTCCGCGAGCTTTTGACGGCAAGGATTTTACGCAGTTGACAACCCAGTCCAGCATATTGTCAAAACAGCCGGATGACTCGCTGAAAAAATTTGCTTCGGCGTAGTCCCATATCATCGCGATAGCCTGTCGGCCAAAAGTATTGCGGAATAATTCTTTCGACGAATGCCAGGAGCAAACAGCGGAATTATAATCAGCCAGTTTATCAATCACAAACGCCAAATAAACTCCTACCGCTTCGCCATAGGCCTTCGCGCAGGATCCTCCGTCCTTGAGGCCGATACCGTCGTCGGGGAGTCCGGCGGCGATCGCGTCGGACTCGGCCTTTTGCATGGCTTCGGAGACGAGATCTCTAAACGTAGTCAGGGCGGTTAGTTGGCGCGGGGTGAAGAGATCGGAAAATTTGTCCATTCCGTAATTTGGCGTTTTAAAATCCCTCGGATTATGAGGCAGATTCGCGTCGGGAAAATCTTCGGGCCTTTCCAGATCGGCGATTTTTATATGCGCGGGATCGGGTTCAAGATAGACTCGGCCTCCGTTCCCTTCGGCTACAATGGCGATTAATCTGTTCCCCATGCGTCCGGCTTTGCCTTCGTCTCGAATATATGGAAAACCGACTGGGGTTTTGCACCAAAAGCACGTCGCGCCTTTGCGATTTACCGTTCCTTTTGGAGCGTCTTTACCGATTTTAATCTTGTAAACAATTTCGCCATTCTCAATGGCTGGTTGAACATAAGCCTCTTTTTTTGCTTTTTTAGAAAGCTCAAAGCCTTTGACTAGCGGCGTTTCGCGGGCGCAAGCTGGATTGGGGCATTTTATGGTCCTCGCCCAGATCCAGGCGATTACGGTCGCCTCGCCGCCGTCGGGCAATTTCGCCTTCGGGTATAAATGGCCGATTCTCCTGAAAGCCTCCTCTTTCATCCGCTGCCCATAGTAACGGACGTCTTCGGCCAGGCCGGTCGAGCCTGGCCAGGCGTCGCCGCGCAGGGATTTGCGCGCCTCGGGATTGATCGGAGGGACATTCGCGAACTTCGGCGGGATCTCGATCATGGCCTTGTTGATCATGACCGCGACCGGATTTAGATCATGGGCATGGGCCTCCATGCCCAGGCGCTGGGCCTCGAGGGGAATCGAGCCGCCGCCCGCGAAAGGATCGAGAAAGACCACTTTCTGGTCGCCCATGTATTTGCGAATCTCCGCCCGCGCCTGATCCATCAGTTTCTCGTTACTGGTATTTTCCCATTTGATTANCTCGGCTAGCAGATTATGCAGGCGTCGCCGCTCCGCGGCTTGATCCTCTTCGGTAGGGAATAACTCGGGATGGGAAGCCGGATCGTCGACCAGGGAGGCCCAGAGCGCGGCCCGAGCGGCGGCGAGAGGGCGACGCGCCCACCATAAATGCAGGGTCGAGGGATGACCATGCCGGATCGACTTTTCGCGGGCGCATTCGTCGTTGATGGCCTTCAGAGGCAGGGAGACTTCGATTAGTTTTTTAATTTCGGGCATATCTAGCTCCAGCCCGAGGAGCTGAAATTTAATAATAAGAAATCGCGGCGCGGCCAATGGCCTTGCCAAGCGTCAAGATAAGACTTATATAAAGGGANCCCCGGAATTGTCGGGCTAGACAAAACCGGGGCCGACGCGGTTTGCGCCCCCGCGTCCGGCTACCAGTAAGGATGCCTAATTTTTACGACCTCGACTCGCGCCAGGGAGCCGAGGTCAACTTTTACAAGGCGTTGGACGCCAGTAAAAGGATCAGGGCCAGAGCGACAAGCGAGGCGAGAATTAGTTTCCGCATGGCCGCGCCCTCCTTTTTTCCGTTTGCGCCGCGTCGACGCATAGCTGGGAGGGTAGCCGGACGGTAGGTTTCTATTATTAAATTCCNGCCTTCGCAATACTGGCCAAGCGCGNCTTTAATCGCCGCCGACTNTCCTTTCTGAAAATTTCCGGACGACGTTTCGCTCTTCAAGAGCAGGTTTAGAAGCTAAAAAGCTCCTATACAGTAATGGGTCCTCCCGGAACGTCCTTTATATATTTGGCGGGACAGCCGCCCACGATTGTCCCGGCTTTTACGTCGCCGACTACCGTCGCCCCGGCGGCTATAATGGCGCCGTCGCCTATTGTTGCTCCGGGCAGAATCGTGGCGTGGGCGCCGATCCAGACGTCTTTGCCGATATTTACGGGAGCGAGGTAATTGTTCCCGCGCTCGACGACCGGCAGACCGTGATTGATAGTCGCTATGACGACCTGATGGCCGACCAGAGTCCGATCGCCGACGCTAATGCCTCCCTGATCCTGAAAACAACAGCCGCTATTGATAAACACATTGTCGCCCAGGCGGATATTGCGGCCAAAATCCGAATAGAAAGGCAAGAATATCCGCAGATCGGCTCCAATGGCGCCGCCAGTGATCCGACGCATGTATTCGCGAATCTCGTCCTGCTCGGGATAGCGCGAGTTCATTTCGGCTATTAGCCGCCGACACTCCGCGCTGATCCTGACCATCCGTCCGAACATTTCGCTCCCGCCATAAAGCGGCTTTCCGGCGCGCGTATATTCCAGCAACTCGTCAATTTCCTTTTTGTCCATATTATTCTCCTTTCCCCGCCACGACCGACTCGACGCTCGCCGCGAATTTCAGAACAACGGGATCGACGCGAATATCCGGTTCCCTGATTCTTTTGGCCAGCGTAATGCCCTCGAGAGTCCGGCAGCGACTCAAGGCAACGTAAGTCTGCCCATGCGCGAACGCGCCTTTGCCCATGTCTATGCGAACCTTGTCAAAAGTCTGCCCCTGGCTCTTGTGAATGGTCATCGCCCAGGCCAATTTGAGCGGGTATTGCGTAAATCGCGCTTTTACGAAGGGCGTGATCCGGCGCTTTTCCCTATCGTACTTGTAATCGATGATGTCCCATGTCTCCCTAAAGACAGGATATATCTCGCCGTCGACGCGGATAAAAATGGCGTCGTCGCTCAATTTTTCCACAATTCCCAAACTCCCGTTTACCCAGCGCTTGTCGGGATCATTTCGGAGCGTCATGATCTGCGCCCCTTCCTTGAGAATCAGACGCGAGTCGGCGGGCGCCTCCTGGGGATTGAAATCTCCTGAAAAGCTGGCGACATAAGAAAAATCGTCGCCCGAAAGGCGCGCCAGCATCCCGTTGTTTATCTCCTGAACTTTAGAGTTTGTGGCGCAAAGCGCGACTTCCAGCCCGTCCGGAGGTCGATCGCTCTTCCGCCTGTTCAAACGGCTCAAATCGACGCCGCTAATCTTGTTTTCCCTGACCGCGTTGAGCAAGCGCAGAAATTCCGCGTCCTTTTGTCTGAATACCCTGGTCAGTTCCAGGCGTCTGAATCTACCGGAGTCGAAGGAGCGGGCGTTGAAAAAATACGGACCCGCGTAAATTCTCTTGATATGCTCTTCCAGTTCCTTTCCCTTTACAACGGGCGGGAGCTGAAAAGGATCGCCGAACATGATAACTCGAACCCCCCCGAAAGGCTCGTCCTTGTCGCGATTGAGGCGCAGAAATCTGTCCATGCCATCGAGCAAATCGGCTCTGACCATCGAAACTTCGTCAATGATCAATGTATCCAGTTTCCGAAAAAGATCCTCTCTCCTGTAATCTTTCCTGATATTATCCGCCTCCGGATCCAGAAACTCCAACGGAAACCTGAAAAAGGAGTGAATGGTCGAGCCTCCGATATTCAGGGCNGCGACTCCAGTCGGAGCGACAAGCACAGGCTCGCGGAATTTCGATTTGAGCAGACGCAAAAGCGTCGATTTTCCCGTGCCCGCGCGACCGGTTACGAACAGATTTTCTCGCGTAAGGCGCGCCTTATCCAGAATATACGCGAATTCGTCCGTAATTATCGCGTCGTCGCAAACCGCGTTCGGACGCGCCCCGGGCGTCCTTTTGGCAAGATTAATCCCGGTCGGACTGACGACCGGACGCGTCGGCTCTTCGGTCGCGTATTTGCCCGCCGGTTTTGTCCGCGTCTCCGCGAAGTCCGCTCCCTCCGACCTGAATTTGACCGGCGGCGTCCGCTCCGCCGGTCGGGAATCGCGGTCGCGCGATAGCTCCGGGCGCGAGGAATCCGACGACGAACGCGAAGTTTTTCTCGCTCCAAAAATCGCTCTTAAAATCCTTTCCAGAATATTCATCCGATACTCGCTTCGCGCCGTTTAAACGCCGCTCCCCCCAAGGAGCTTGCTAGAACGGAAAACTTTTTTATATAATAGCAGTCAGTCTATAGAATATATTTTCCCATATCAATTATAAAACGCGTCCCCGCGCCCCGTTCGGACGCTTCGCGGAAAAACTATCGACCGCGAAACGAATCTCCCTGTAGCCTTGGCTTCGAACGAGCGCGCGATTCGCCCTGCTATGGGAAAGGCTCCGCGAAATCGCGCGAAATTTTATAAAGGAAAGGCCCATGAACCTGAAAAAAATTGGTCTCGCGCTCGCCGTCGCCGGCAGCGCCTATCTGTCCATGCCGCATATGGCGGTTTCCGAAGGTCTGGAATACGACGTTCATACAGCCTCGGTCGCGCCCATTCCCGCGAGCGAGCGCCATTTGACGACCGTCGAGGCCGAACCCTTTTTCAAGGTCGGAGACGCGGCCAATGTCCTTGAGGGCGTAGTCTATGACCGGGACGGGAATATCTATTTTTGCGAAGTCGGCGCGGGCAAAATTCATAAGCTGGACAAAAACAGGAAGCTAACCACGATCGCGGAGCTGGGCGAGTTCCATCCATCGGGCCTGGCTATTCACCCTGACGGGCGAATCTTCGCGGCCGGAAACAGCGACAATATAACTCGCGGCGCGATCATCGCCTTGAGTCCGGACGGCGGCGAGCGCTCGATTATCCTGCCCCAGGACGCCGGCTTTATTCCCAACGATCTGGTCGTCGCCAAAAATGGCGGCGTCTATTTCACAGATTTTAAAGGCGATATGACCAACCCGGCGGGCGGCGTCTATTATCTCCCCCCGGGCTACTCTACTCCCTCTCTGGTCAGCGCGAATATCGCCAACGCGAACGGAGTCGCCCTCTCTCCCGACGAGAAAGTTCTCTGGGTCGGCGACTATGGGCGCGGCGTAATATTCCGGATCGTCCTCAATGGCGATACGGAGATCGATCGCGTCCACTCTACGCCAGTCTATTATTTTACAGGACGCGGGCCGGACGGCATGCGCGTCGATACCGACGGCAACCTCTATGTCGCGACCATGAGTCAGGGCAAAGTTCTGGTTCTCAATCCTATCGGCATCCCCATCGGCCAAGTCTTGCTGCCGGAGCGGGACTCCGGTCGCAATCTTTACGGAGCCAGTCTCGCCATCGATCCCGAGTCCCGCGACCTTATCATAGCGGCCATGGACGACAAGGGCGGAGGCGCCAACCTGTTCAAAACCCAGGCCTACGCTCCGGGCCTGAAGATTCCGGCGTGGCCAAAACAGACGCCGACCACGGCGCCCGCGAGCAATGCGCCGGCGGCCGCGTCAATAGATTCCTCAACGGAGTCCCCAGCGCGGACAGCGATCAAATCGCCCGAGCCCGACGCGAACAGTCGACCTATGGAATAGGATCGTTCTAGCGCGACAGACAGCTAAAGACTCCAAAAAACGACGCTTCGCGCGCCCGCTCATGGGCGAAATTCGGCGCGGAGGCGATCTCGCGAAATTCGCCATAACGATGGAAAAGGATATTGCGACGACAACTTTTGACGCTCTCGCCTACTTTGAAAAACTGAAAGCGGTCGGCGTTCCCGAAGAGCAGGCTAAAATCCAGGCCAACGCGTTCAGGGATTTTTCGGCCATTCAGGAAGAAAATAATCGCAAGGAATTGGCGACAAAGGGCGATTTGCGCGAAACAGAATTGCGTTTGCAAAAAGAAATAGAAACTGGCAAGCACGAAATAATAAAATGGCTTGTCGGCTTGTTTGTAACGCAAATGGCCCTGCTATTCGCCGTTTTAGCCTATTTGAAGCCATGAAGCGCGACTTTGCGGAATAAAGGGTTGAAAAATCGACGCTACAGGGCGTCGCCGACGCGCGCCTATGCGTCCAGGAAAATGTGTCCAAAATTTCAAAGGGTTGCCGATAAAACGGCAACCCTTTGAAATTTGTGGAGCCTTCGACCAGGATTGAACTGGTGACCTCATCCTTACCAAGGATGCGCTCTACCGACTGAGCTACGAAGGCGTCGCCTTACTTTTTATAGATTTTTGCGCTTCGCGTCAATCCCTTCTTTCGCGTCTCTTTAATTTTAACAAATCGCGCTCGGCGGGACACAGCCGCGCGACGCGCGTAAGAAGCTGTCTTCATGGCTTTTATAGCAAATCTCGCTTGAAATTACCCCTTAACAGCGAGGCGCTTTGCTGTCCATTTGCGCATAGCATATTATGCGGCAACGCAAACAGTCCTTTCAGGACTGGCCTTTGGCTGGCAAGCTCGCTTTGGGGCAATTTCGCGGGTGCCTTCGCGGGGCAAAGCCGCCATAGCGCGTTAAGTATTTTCAATCGCGACGCGCTATAAGGCCGGATTTTATAATCCGTCGCGCCGCGATAAGCGGCGCGAATGAGCCATAAACCGCGTTTTGGCTAATGATCTTCTTCATATCCGTTATAAAATGGTTATGAAGACATATTTTAACATTATCAAGTCGACGTCAGGATACCTCGCGTCAAATATATAAATGGAGTCAGATCCTTTTTTCCGCGATCTCCCTAAACGCGTTCATTTTTCTGGCTGGTTATAAGAGCCTCAAGTTCGTTCAATTTATCAATGACCGTCGCGAGCTTCGCCTCGTTTTTTCTGTCTTCTTCATCGACCGCTTCTTTAATCGCCTTTTTGCGCTCCGCAGACTCGTTCTTTTTCCTTGCCTCTCTCATTCCATTAACGATTATCGCGATAAAAATATTGAGAATAACGTAAGCGCTCACTATGACAAAGGGGATAAAGAAAAGATAGGCGAATGGCTTTTTCTCTACCACTGGTTTGACGATCTGCTCCCAGTTATCTAGCGTCATGATCTGGAAAAGACTAAA
>JAAUYY010000105.1 GCA_014804865.1 Desulfovibrio sp. | reverse complement strand
ATTTTTTAGAGACGCGATCAAGTTTTTGTCCGAGGCTATTTTCACTCGCGCTTCGGAAAGTTCCTTTTTTAAGGACGCGATCAAGTTTTCGTTTGAGGCGATTTTTTCGCGGGCCTCGGCCAGATCATTTCTTGCGGCGTCCAGCTCGCTTTCTGATTTTTTTATCTTTTCGAGCGCCGCGCGATAGTCGCCTTCGAGCTTCGTCAAGCTGGCTCGCAATTCTTCGTTTTTCGAACGCGCCGACGCGTTTTCGGCGGTCAGAGCTTCGATGTTTTTTCCCGCCGCGTCTTTTCCGGCCAGCGCATAGGCTAGCTCCGCTTCGAGTTTCGCGATCCTTTCCTCGGTCGCCTTTTTATAGCGGCTTTCCCGCGCCTTGACGCGCAAGAGCTCTTCGCGCAAATCGTCGGCCATAAATTTTTCTCGTATTAATTATCGTTCTGTTGAATTTGGGCGCCAATGATCCGCGTAAGATCATGTCAATAACTGACGATAAAATTGAACTAAATCTTAATTATTTTTCAGCGCGAGCAAAGGCTCGACCAGGAGCGCGCCGTCCTTGTCGCGAAGACCGGCGAGAAGCAGGCGATCGATGGGTTTTTCCTCGTATTGCCAGTTTTCGCGCCAGGGGACGACCCAGTAGATTTTCGCCTCGTCCCTGTCGGGAGCCTCGATATCGGGGCTATAAGACTCCAGTCCTCCTCCGCCCAGGGAATGAAACTCGAGCATGGCGTCGAGAAAAGGCCAGGCTTTATGAGCGTAGCCGCGTTCGAGGATGTATTGCCTGATTTCTTTCCACAAATTCGCGACGCCCTCGCTCGATCCCGCGCGGCAAAGAAATTGTCCGGGCCTCTCCGGAGAAAAGCCGGACTTTTCCAGCAGTTCCCTTTGATAACCTTCGATAGAGGCTATAAAGCTCCGAACTTTGGCGATCTCCGCGCATTCGCCGATCGCGCGATTATCGAGCGGGCAGATTCCGGCCTGGGCGGACAGCTTTCCGCGCAGATCTCCGATTTCGTCCTTGAGAACACTGTTCTCCCTCTCAAGGGCGGCGAGTTTCGCTTCCTGGGCGTCGATTTTCCTGTTATTTTTCGAGGCTGTCTCGAGCTCTTCGCGCAGTTTTTTTAATTCCGTTTCGTATTCCCTTGTCTTCCGGCTCTCACGCGCTTTTACGCGAAGAAGCTCCTCGGTCTTTTCGCGGAGTTTTTCCCGAAGCTCGGCGGATTCTTCCATAAATTAGTTCTCCGGCGGGTTAACGAGTCAGGAACGCCCGCGGCTCAACCTTAAATGATCCGGGTCGCGTCCCGGCGAAATTCAGTTCGAAGAGTAAAGTAAACAGGAAAAAATATAAAGACATATTTGTTATATTTAATAGCGGATAGTCGAGGATCCGATCGACAGCGTTCTCGCCGCCTGGGCAATTCGAGCTAAAAAACGCCGCTCAATCTCCGGTTACTCCCGACGCTCCGAAAGCTCCGTCCTCGCGTTTTGTCCGATCCAGCTCCTTAACCATCTCCCATTTGGCCCGCTCGCATTTCTTGAAGACAATTTGAGCGACGCGATCGCCGTCGCGCGCGGTAAAGGGTTGGTCGGATAGATTGATCAGGATAACTCCGATTTCGGCGCGACTGTCCGCGTCGATGGTTCCCGGCGTGTTGAGCACAGTTATGCCATGATTCAGCGCAAGACCGCTTCGAGGACGAACCTGGCATTCGTAATTTCGCGGCATCTGCATCCTCAAGCCCGTTGGCACAAGGGCGCGTCCGCCCGGCGGAATGATCAGATCCGCTTTTAAATGGGCTTTAACGTCCATCCCGGCCGCTTCGGGAGATTCGTAGGCTGGCAGTTCAACTCCCTCTTCAGCTACGACCTTAACGATGATTTCTTCCATATTATTTAACTCCTTTGTATATTTATAATAACTTTGAAAGCCAGTTTCAACTTTTCGACGCAGATATACCGCGGAACGACTCTTTGAGCGAAGCGCGAGCTTGTTATTTTTTTTCTCGCAGGTTTGACATGGGCGCGAGATCGGCGTAAGAGTTTAATATTTGTTGAAATTTTCGCGCGCCGAAGCGCGTCGCTGTTTTTGTGCCCGGAGTCTGTCATGCCCGATTTTCGCCGTAGTCTCTCGTCTCGAGTAGCTTTAGCTTTCGCGATACTCGCTTCGTTATTTATATTTTCCGGAAAACTCTTCGCTGTCCCGGGCGCCCTGTCCATGTCGCGGAGCGTCGCGGAAGCGGGACTCCCCGCCCTGTACGCCGCCGGCGATTCGTATTCCACATATACAGTTGACAGCGCTGCCAAATCATCCATAGCGGCTGGAACATATTCGGAAATCGTAATGGGGGATGGCTTCGATAAATTCACGATCCCTTCCGGCCAGGTTACCCTTGTCGGCGGAGCTGGAGGCGAACTCGTCTCGACCCCCTTAGCGGTCGCTTATAGATCAACGTTGACCCAAATCGGCGCCTCCCCCATCATGATTGGCTCGACTGGCGCCGCGGCTTCCCTGACTTTGCTTAACGGCTCCCTGACCGGGGATATAGCAATCGGAGCGGGAAACAGAAGCCGCCGCGACGCTGCCTTGATTATTGGCGACGGCTCTACGCCCGCGACAGTCAACATTGACGGCTCGATCCTCGGATATCTCAATAACGGCTCGACGTATCAATCCGCTTTGCGCGTCGATGGAGCGGATTTGAATATTACTGGGAATCTTGGCATTCGGAGCGGGGTGGGCAACATAGGGCTTGTCGACGCTGGGGGAAATATAACAATTTCCGCGAACAGTTCGCTAAGGAACGTTTTGGGTAATTTTTGCGCCAACAGGGTTAATATACGCGCTGGCAAAAAGATCGAAGCGGCGGGTCTGGCTTTTATTCGAAGCGCGTTTTTGAGCGACGGGAGCAGTCTTGTCACAAATGGCGCGTATGAAGGCCAAGCGGGGCGAATTGATATTTCATACCTTATTGACGGCGGTGTTAATGGCCTTTTATCTGAAGGCTCAAAAATAAAGTCGTCCAACGGCAGCGTCTGGCTCTGGCAGGGAATGACCGAGGGCGACGGCGAAATCAGCGCCGGCGCGAGCATTGGCTCGCATACCGGCGAAGGATATCCCTCCGGAGAGGCAATGGTGCCTTCACTCCTACAGGGATCGGGAAAGCTGACGCTTACAGCCGGAAAGGATATTTCAACCGGCGATATGACGGTAGATAGTTTTAGCGCTGGGAATGACGTAATTTCCGGCACAGAATTCAGCTCGAGTCTGTTGAGCGCGGATCGCGTATACATTAATAATTCCGGCACAAGCACATGGCTTTCGCCTCGAGGAAAGATAACCGCTCGTTTGGCTAAAGCGGGCGGGGGAATTTACGCGGGAGAGATAGCCGTCGGCGGGGCCCCGGGAGACAAGGCTGGAGTAGAGGCCGCGAATCTGGTCGTCGTAAAGGAAAGCGCGACGACTACTCCGTATGTTCTTCCTTCTTCCACTGGCATATTTACCCTCGAAAACGGTTATTTTAAATTTACAGGCGACGATCTTGGACGAACCGGCGGCGATCACGGCGGAGATGACGCCGCGATTATACCCTGGGGCGCCAGGATCGATGGCGACATGACCGTAACCGGCAATGGCGAAAGCTCCTTTAAAACAATGACCGTCGGCGGAACGGCCAGCGTAACCGGCGGAAGCCTCGACGGGCAGAGTCTCCACGCGAACGCCGCGTCTTTTTCCAGTCTCTCTTTCCTGACCTTGCAAGATAATTTGGACAGCGAACAACATCCCTACGCGCTGGAGACTGTCGGCGACGCGACCCTCTCCGGCGTCCAAACCGCGCGAATAAGCGCCGCTTACGTTAAGGGGAACTTAAGCGCGAGCGACGGAATATACGAAGGCGATACCGCGACCGTCGGAGCCGACGCGACTTTCAATAATGTGTCGTCTCTAAAAATTAACGACGAGCTGAAAACCGAGACAGGAAATATCGCGATCTCGGATAATGGCGCGGCCAGCGTGTCTTCTCTGGTTTCCGGCGGTGGCTTCGCCCTGGACGGGGGGACATACGAGGGAAAGACTGTCTCTACGGTAGGAGACGCGACGCTGAACTCCGCGACCTCGCTAAATGTATCCGGCGCGACGGCTATCGGCGGCAAACTGAACGCCACCGACAACGGGCGCTTGAGCTTCGGTTCCTTGAATGTCGGGCAAAACGTCGTCGCGAGCGGCGGCCGACTATCGGCGGACACTATCGAGACAGGGTCGAAAACGGGCGCCAACGGCGATTTTTCGATGACAGGCGGCTCCTTTGTCTTTGGCTCGGGCGACGCGAGTCATATTCGCGGCGATCTGACCTCTACGACTAATGGCGCCAGCTCTTTCGGGACGCTGACCGTCGATGGAGCGACGAAAATCGGGGGCGGATCGCTAACCGGCGCTTCGCTTTCGACGACGAGCGGAGAATTTTCGGATCTCTCGACGCTCTCGGTTACGGATTCGCTTAAAACTACAGGCGATTTGACCATAAGCGGAAATGGCGCGACCAATGTAAAAAACGCGGAAGTCGGCAGCGACGCGACCCTCTCCGGCGGCTCGTATTCGGGTTCAGTCTTCTCCGCGGATAAGGCCGTATTTTCCCAGATGAAGAATTTGACCATGACCGGCAAATTATCGACGACTGGCGATTTAAGCGTCGGCATGGCCGAAAACGGGGCGGCCCGCGCGGACGCCATCGAAGCGGGCGGCGCGTTCATGCTGGCTGGAGGCTCTTTTTCCGCGACAAGTTTGAAGAGCGAAGGAAACGCGACTTTCGCGAACGCCTCGTCAAGCTCCGTAAGCGGAACTACGACGGTCGGGGGCGATTTGAATGTGTCCGGGCAGGGGACAAATTCCCTGGGCTCGCTCTCCGTGGGCGGCGCGGCGATCGTAAGCGAAGCGACTCTTAAGGCGAATACAATTGAGACTGGCGCTAAAACAGGTTCCGGCGGCGATCTGACTGTAACGGACGGCGCTTTTGATCTGGGCGCGGGGAACGCTCCGGCGGGAACAATACATGGCAATTTGAACGTGAGCGGTCTGGGCTCCAGTTCTTTTACTGATCTCGTTATCGACGAAACGCTTAATTTGAGCGGCGGCTATCTGGAGGGAACGTCCCTTTCGGCAAAAAACGCCAGTTTTAAAAATTACAGCGTAGCCCATATTGATAATTTTGTATTGGGGAGCGACGACAAGGCGCTTGATATAGAAGAAGGATCCGTCGTCATAGTGAGGACAATCTCCAACTCCGCCGGCCTCGAAGAAATTAGCGACAGCGGTCTGATTATCGCGGGCGATCCTGACGATCCGGATAGCTGGTCGGAACTAGGAGACGTCGATCTTTCCAAGGGAGTTTTAACCGCCGAAAAGGCGCTTGTAAAAGCGGACAGCATTTTTGGCAAAGGCCAGGGAGCCGCGACCGACGATGTCCGCGCTCACCAGCTGGACGCGGGAAGTATCAATATAGAAGACGCCAATCTCCAATTAACAGGGATTGCCGCTTACGCGAGCAAGGTCGCGGGCGATCTGACTNTAACCGAAAATGGCGAGACGCGTCTCGGCGACATAAGCGTGGGCGGAACGACTAAAATTTCTGGCGGCTCCGTTCAATCCAGACAATTTTCCGCGACAGGGGACGCCTCATTTGACAATGTCGAACTAAATTTGCTTGGANCTGGAGCCCGGGCCAGCTCAGTGGGCGGCGATCTGACAATTGTCAATAATGTCAAAAGCTCCCTGGGCGATCTGACAGTAACCGGAAAGACAAGCGTTTCAGGCGGCCTCGCGAACTTCGGAGTATTAACCGCCGAAAAGGACGCGACCTTTACGGAAGTCGAGCTTACGCTCGGAGGCTCCGATAGCGCTCCGGGCAAAGTCGGCGGGGATCTGACCCTGGAGAATAACAAGTCCGCGAAGCTGGGCGCGATCTCCGTCGGCGGCGGNCTGACGGCGGATGGCGGGACTCTGGTCGCGAACAGTCTGAAAGTCGAGAAATCCGCGTTTTTGAGCGGCGTCAATTTAACCCTGAACGGCGACGCGGCTAACCCCGACGAGATCATGGGCGATCTGACACTGGAAAAAAGCGCGGGCGCGAGCGTCCATTCTCTTCATGTCGGCGGAAATTTGTCAGTCGAGGGAGACTCGTTTGTCGCCAACGGCCTCAATGTCGACTCCAACGCGACCTTTACAGNCNCGGAAACGACCTTGAACGGAACCGCGCAAACTCCGGATACGATCGGCGGGGATCTCTCCCTTACTGGGAACAAGTCCGCGAAATTTGGCNCGATCTCCGTCGGGGGAGGCCTGACCGCGGATGCCGGGACTCTGGTCGCGAACAGTCTGAAAGTCGAGAAATCCGCGNTTTTGAGCGGCGTCAATTTAACCCTGAACGGCGACGCGGCTAATCCCGACGAGATCATGGGCGATCTGACACTGGAAAAAAACGCGGGAGCGAGCGTCGATTATCTCCATGTCGGCGGAATTTTGTCGGTCGAGGGCGATTCGTTCGTCGCCAACGGTCTCAANGTCGGATCCANCGCGACCTTTACGGGAACGGACNNGACGCTAAATGGAACGGCGGAGAATCCGGACAAAATTGGCGGCGATCTGGCGCTTAAGGCAAACAAAACGGCGAAATTTGGCTTTATCGAGGCTNCGGGAACTACTTCGGTCGAAGGCGGGACGCTCNCCGCTTCGAGTATGACATCGAAGNCCGCGAATTTATCGAACGCGAANGTCGATATTTATACTTTGAATGTCAATGGCTCGGCGAACGTCGCCCAGGGAACTCTGGATGTCGAACGGGCGAGCGTTGGGAGCGCCAATTTTGGGGAAGGTCTAATCGGATCCTTGAGAAATCTGATCCTTTCGGATTCGACCGGAGTCATAAGCGCCAATTCCGGCGATCCCGCGAAGGGAGAGACAAGAGTCAGCGTCGATAACCTTAATCTGAACGGCGGCGCGTTAAAAGTCGGAGATACGGGCTCTTCTTCGGCGGTAATGGCCGTCAGGAACTTCGCGAGCGGCGACGGAAGCGCGGCCAATATCAATGGGCATATTGGCGTCGGCGCGTACGGACGAGTCATTTTGGGCGCAAACGACGTTTCCTGGGTTCCCGCCAATCTCGCCGAAGCTCGGGCGACTCTGGCTCTCGCGCAACCTATGCGTTTAGGCGCGAATACAGGGNTTCATGTTTCGGGCGTCGGATCCCCGACTCCNGTCGGCGGTCAAATAAACTTTGACGCCAATTCGCTCTTTATCATCGACGGATCGGATTCGCGAACCTACTATACAGGCGAATGGGTAAAATCCGCNTTGCTGGACACTGGCAAAGGCGCCATTGGGGCCTTGAGTTCGGAGTCCTCTCATACNGCGAATATCGCCGACGGCTCGAAAATTTATATCAGGAACCCTTTGCCCAACACCATCGTCGTCGCTCTGGGACAGAATNTAAAGACAATTTACGCTAGCGGCCAGACGCGGGCCGCCGANAGTGNCGCCTGGACAGGCGCGAATCTGGATTATGACAACAAGGATTCGGTAATAATCAAGCGCCTCGATGGCGAATACGCGGGACAGTTCAGCGTGCTTCCTCGCGAAGACACGCCGACAACTCCGGATAATCCCAGCCAGCCGGAAAATCCGACGCCCGGGAATCCCGAACAACCGACTCCGGGAAATCCCGAGCAACCAACTCCGGGGAACCCCGAACAACCGACGCCAGAGAATCCCGAGCAACCGAATAATCCGAATCAGCCAACGACTCCGGAGACTCCGCCNGTTAATCCGGCGACGCCGTCAAAGCCATCGCGGCCAAAGCCGTCCCAAACGCATCCTGGNGCGGATCCGGGCATTCATGACGTTATTAAGGACGAAGCCGATAAGGACAATGTGGGCGGCGAGCCGAAGCATATGAATCCACATACTGGCGCCGGTTTTATTTCGCATACTATCGGACATGACGATCCGCACGAAGCCACGCGAATTATCGAGGGAGGGGCGCGCATAGCGGTCATCGGCGGAGTTCCGCAGATGACAAGGCTGGGAAACGAAGCCGCCGCTCACGCTTCCGCCCAGCGAGTCGGCGTCGAAAACATGATTTGGCGCGAGGACGACTTTCACGCGAGGAATATCGCTCTCTGGGCTGTTCCCCTCTACAGGACTGCCAGCGCCTGGGGTCTCGAGGCGGGCAATCTCGATTACGATTATCATGGCGGAATCGGNGGCGTGGCGCTGGGCGGCGACGTTACTTTNGACGATCTGATCCGCGTCGGACTGGCATTCCATATCGGCGGCGGCTACGCCAAAAGCGGCGGCAATCTTCCCGATACTTCCAATAATATGAGTTTCTGGGGGCTTGGCGCCTACGCCGGATGGACTCGCGACAATTTCGGAATTTCGGCGGACGTAAATTATACCTCAACTTATAATAAGCTGAAGCAGGACGTNTCCGCGCTTCCGGGGTGGAGCGAGCTCAAGGGAGACGCGAGCGCTTACGCCTTGAGCGCGGGAATGAAGTTTGANTATCGTTTCGCGACCGAGTTTGTTGATATAATTCCGCATATCGGCTTCAAATACCAGCATATTCATGTGTATGATTACGACATCAACCATCGAGGCTCGACCATTATTTCCGGCGAAGCGTTCGACCAGAATATCTGGACTTTTCCNGTTGGCATTAAATTCTCGAAGGAAATTGAATTCGATAGCGGCTGGAAATTGCTTCCGTCGCTCGATTTGCGCGTCGTTCCTGCGACCGGAGACATTGACGCGAAAACGTCCGTCCGGTTTACGGGGACTAGCGGCGATATCGATCTGAAAACCAAGACAATGGATTATGNCGCCTGGGGAGGAACGGCTGGCATCGAGGCGACCCTTGGGAATTTCTCNCTCGGCGTCAACTATTCTCTCGAAGCCGGCTCGCGAACGGTATATAATTCCGTCNTCGGAGTCGTCAGATACGAATTTTAGGAAGAGAGGCAGAGCTAGCGGAAAGCGAAAATTCCTTTTTAAAATCGGGGCGTGTCAAGACGTTCGCGAAATANNGAAAAAAGGAGCTTNGCCAAGNCCCCAGGNCGATCGCGGANAAANTNNCGACTCAATTCGTCGCGAGGNATTTTAAAGAGCGATTTGCTATAGACACGAAGCGACATTGGCGCGCGATTGATAACCATGATCGCGCGCCTTNTTTTTTTCGNGTTGCGAANGTCATAAAAATATTNGCCNNGAGAAGAATTCCCGNGGCCGAATTGANNTTTTAATGNAAACAATATATATTATTTATTAAAGGCGNNGGNCGCGTTCCCATTTTTCNACGGTTTNTTCAAATCGCGGAGACACTGGGTTGCGACGCGAATTTATCGCGAACAATGAGCGCGAAGTAGGCGCGCTCCNGNCCATCGNGACAGGNNANGANCGAGGGAATAATAAGCNGNGCCGATTCGCGAGAAAAATATGTTTGTAAGGCGGGGAGNCGCAATTTGCGATTCGCTCTTTTCTTGGGAGTACGATTATGGAAGCTATTAACGGNATTAACGCNGCTACGGTCATATTTGTAGCNTTGCTGGTGTTCGCCATAGGCTATCGGTATTACGGGCTCTTTCTCGCCCAGAAGGTGCTCAATTTAAACGACGCCAGAAAAACGCCAGCCGAGCGTTTCGCCGACGGCCATGATTATGTTAAAACAAATAAATATGTGTTGTTCGGGCATCACTTCGCGGCCATCGCCGCGGCTGGTCCTTTGCTGGGNCCTGTNCTCGCCGCCCAATANGGTTATATGCCAGGNCTTCTCTGGATTTTAATCGGATGCGTTCTTGCCGGNGGCGTNCATGATTTGGTNGTGCTTTTCTGCTCTGTGCGTCATAAGGGCTTGAGTCTNGCCTACATAGCTAGCCGCGAAATTGATCCCGGCACAGGAACAGTTACCGCCTGGGCTGTGCTCGCTATCCTCATTCTCACTCTCGCCGGCTTGAGCATTGCNGTAGTTAACGCCATGCACAACAGCCTCTGGTCAACTTATACAGTCGCGGCGACTNTGCCCATAGCNATTATTATGGGTATNTATATGAAGNTATCCAAAANCGGCGGCGTGTGGGGCGCGTCCATTATTGGCGTCGTTTTGCTTTTCCTGTGCATTCTNACCGGCCCATGGGTTACAGCCCATCCGGAATATTTTGGCTGGCTTGACATCGACAAGAAGCCTCTTTCCATAATCCTTCCNATCTATGGCTTTCTNGCCTCCGTGCTNCCCGTCTGGCTTCTGCTTCTTCCNCGCGATTATCTTTCCACATTTCTAAAAGTTGGCACAATNCTCGGTCTGGCCGTNGGTATTCTCTGGGTAATGCCCAATTTTAATATGCCGGCNTTCACTCGTTTTGACGCTGGCGGCGGCCCCATAGTAGCCGGCCCGGTAATTCCCTTCATCTTTATTACCATAGCTTGCGGCGCGCTTTCCGGCTTTCACGCGACCATCGGAACTGGCACGACTCCTAAAATGATCGGGACGGAGCATGACGTATTGTTCGTAGGTTACGGAGCCATGCTACTCGAGGGATTTGTNGCGATCATGGCGCTGATCGCCGCTTGCGTGCTTGTGCCNGCCGACTATTTTGCCATAAATTCGCCAGCCGAGGCTTTCGATGCCCTTGGNATGAAAGTTTCCGAGTTGCCNGCGCTGGAAGCGGAAGTNCAGGAAAANNTGATGCACAGGCCAGGCGGCTCCGTTTCTCTGGCAGTAGGNATGGCGCATATATTTTCTCAAATACCTTTTATGAAGCACCTGATGGCCTATTGGTATCATTTTGCAATTATGTTTGAAGCTGTCTTCATTCTTTCCGCAGTGGACGCGGGCACCCGGGTAGGCCGCTTTTTCCTTCAGGAAATGATGGGCAAAATATGGCCTAAACTGGGCGACGTGGAATGGAAACCAGGGATTTTAGTAACAAGCGTATTATTCACAGGCGCCTGGGGCT
>JAAUYY010000104.1 GCA_014804865.1 Desulfovibrio sp. | reverse complement strand
GGATGGTGATCCCAAATCTCTATCTCGACGCCTTTTCTCTCGAGCAAAGGATAGATATGTTTGAGTCTGCCCCTTTGACGCGTATCGACTATGACGAGCTTGTCGTAAGCCTTCCAGTCCGCTCTCTGCGGATCGATAAAGTTGTAGAGGTTTTTGTCCAACTTTTCGTAAACGGACGCGATGTTAGCTTCCTGCGTTCCTGGAAAAAGGAGCGCGGGCGAATCGTAAAGACGACGCGCGGCGAGCATCGCGGAGAGCGAGTCCGCGTCGGCGTTCGCGTGGCAAGTAATTAACGCGCTCATTGTCGACCGTAATTGCGCGGATGGAATTTTCTATGCGCGGCGATCAGGCGGGAAATCTCAACATGCGCGTAAATTTCTGTTGCGGCTATTGTCGAGTGGCCCAAAAGCGTTTGCGCGACGCGAAGATCGGCTCCGCCCTCGAGCAAATGCGTCGCGAAGGAGTGGCGAAAGGTATGGGGCGAGACT
The DNA here is from genome assembly GCA_014804865.1 of Desulfovibrio sp. Next base: position 8,290 of record JAAUYY010000104.1, on the reverse strand, counting down.
GGCCTCGCGATTCCCGCGCTTACGGCGTATTTCTTGATCATTTTCCAGACAAATTGCCGCGTCAGTCCTTTCCCGGACGGGTTGAGAAACACCAGGGATTCGATTGGNCGAAACATTGGGCGCCATTTTGTCATGTATTCGTCTAGCAGGGATTGCATGAGNCCGTGCATGGGAACGAATCTCTCTTTCGCGCCCTTGCCCCAGACGCGAACGACGCCTCTCTGGGAATCGATTTGATCCGTCTTTAGCCCGCAGAGTTCGGATACGCGCAGACCGCAGGCGTAAAGCATTTCAAGTATGCATTTGTCCCTGAATCCGCCGCGCGTTCGCGGATCGGGCGAATCGAGTATTTTCTCCATTTCGTCGCGACTCAAGACTTCAGGCAGGACAAAGGCTTTTTTAGGACTATCCAGCATGGCNACGGGACTGGACTCGACAATNTCTTCGTCAAGCAGATAGGCGAAAAAGGATTTTAGAGCCGAGAGGCGTCGTTTAACGGTCGTCGACGCGTTGTTTCGCGCCCTCTGCCAAGCCATATATAGAATAATCGTCTCCTCTTCCAGCTCTTTTCTCTCCGNTCCCAACTCTCGCAGAAAAGTCAGGAAATTGTCCATATCCTGACCGTACGCTTCGACTGTCTTGACCGATAGCCCTTTCTGGGCAAGCAGGGAATCGAGCCAGGGTTTGACGTATTTTTCCAGTTCGGAATGTCGGTCGCTCATGNCTTGAACATACCCGCAAGGNCGAGGAGGCGCAAGGATTCGAGAGAANAGCTTTTTATTTCCTTGAAACGCGTTAATTTTGAGATTAATAAAAATTAAGGACTTCGACAAAGCGCGGATTGAGATGGACGCAAATATAGCTCTCATAGGGATTGGATCCAACTTTGAAGACAAGGAGANCCGACTCGCTAAAGCTGTAACCGAATTGCGCGGATTGCCCGATTTTGAAGTCGCGGGAATTTCGTCCGTTTACTTAACGGAACCGCAAGGCTTCCGCGAGCAACCATGGTTCGCCAATATGGTCGTCGCGGCTCGTCCCGGGTCGTCCTGGAATCCGGGGACGCTCCTGAAAGCCCTGCTTGAAATTGAGGCTCGCGAAGGCAGGACGAGGGGAGAAGGNCCGCGCTATGGCCCCAGGGNCATAGATATTGACTTGCTAACCTTCGGAGACNTCAAGTCGTCGTCGCCGGAATGCGTCGCGCCGCATCCGCGTTTTTTGTCCCGCGCATTCGCTCTCGTCCCCNCGCTCGAGCTCTATCCCGACCTTGTCGTCNANGGCGTTTCCGCCANAGACGCGCTTCGCGGACTCGCGTGGCGTCTNGATGNAAANCGAATCTATCAGGAAGACGAGTTTGGCGCGAGCTTNTGATCGGGAAATTGCGCTGGTTCGAAGGAAGTTCGTCGCGACCCAAAGAAAATAAATCGCGNGATGAGCGNGACGCGAGATTATAATGGGGACAGATGCCTCGCGAAGAGTCGTCCTTGAAGNGGAGCGTAAAACGCCGCCTATAAGGCGCCGGAGAGTGAAATGATTAGACTGATTCTTGTTTGCGCGGCGATTTATATTCTTTATAAACTCATTTCCAACGACTGGTTCAAAAAATTAAGGCAAAGGGACGAAGAGACAAAGGCCGATATCGAGCGCAAAGCCGCCGCGGGCGAGATGGCTAAAGATCCCGAATGCGGCGTATATGTGCCNGTGGATCAAGCTATTACCGTAAAAGACGGCGATCAAATTTATTATTTCTGCAGCTACGATTGCAGGGACAAGTTTCTTCGCAGACTCGANGCCGGAAGAAAGACTCTGGACAGCGGCGAGNATTGACGCGGNATTAATTTCGCGCNANGCGCGGAACAATGACGCGAGGACGATATACTTTAGCGCTCTCCCGCGGCNTTGACGGCGTCCGCGCGGATCGCTCGGAATATAAACGATCAAAATTGGCGCGGTTCGTAGAATGTCGCGCGGATCGTCTGGCTGACTGACAGCGCCAATCTTCGCGTCGGATAAGAAGACNCGAGGAGATTTTTCGCCTGGTTAGCGAATACGAAGCGCGAAGGAATTCAAAGAAGAATAGACGCGGCTATTTCAGTTTTTCAAACGGCGGAGGCGATAACCGCTTTTAAACGCGGGGAGATTTTGAGCAATATAATCAAGATCGCGTCGACGCGAGATCTTCCCGATTCGCGAACCGCGCCGCGAGCTTTAAGGCGAGGTTTAATTTATCGAATCGATCTTATCGCGAGCGGTCGCGCGCATTATGCTACGCGATGGGCAAGACGACGACCATTGCGCAAGAAGAGTTCTGTTACTATGACTTGCTCGCAAGTTTTCGGCAGAATTTCCGCCTGCGGATATTGCGCCATTAGCGTTTGTTCCGCGAGTTGACTTTCTTCCCAGATTTCCAGCAACTCTTCGTCTTCCAGAGCTTTGACTTTTTCCTCGAATGGCTCGTCATCCAAATCGACCGCGCTTCCCATCGCTTCGCTTCCTGTTAAAGATTGAGNGGCTTATTCCGAAACGANCTGACTCGGCGCTTCGAAAATGTAGCCGTTATCAAAGATTTGGCCCGTTTTCAAAATTCGCGTCCTGGATCGCGAGGCGGNTTCCCCNAAGGAATCCGCCAGAATTTCGCCGAACAGGGAGAGCGGCGAAACATAATNNCGGCTCCAGTCCGCGACGATCTCTATATGCCTTTTGCCGATTTTCGTCCAGTCATTGAGGCAAGGTCTTATATCTATAAGTTTTTCGCCATTTTTACCTTTCTTTAGCCAAAGTCGCGTTTGGTCTTCGGCGAAATTCTCAATTTCCTCCAGCGCCTTGTTCCTTTCGGACGNGTCTTGAAAACTCAAGATAAANTTTTCGGCTATTGAAATTGGCCAATCCGCCTTCCCTTCCATGAGCTCNACTTTTTCGACNGCCAGCTCTNNCGGAAGTNTANTGTTTAAAAGCGACTTTAACTCTTCGGGCGCGAGTTTCTCGCATAATANCGCGCCGAACCATTCCGCGGCGCTTTCGACGCCAACCGGCANCGCTCGACCAAAGGAAAAGAGAGGCGCGGGCCTGAACCCCTGGGAAAAAGCCATGGGAACATCGGCCCTTCTCGCGTATTTGCGGAGCATGGTTTGCCACTCCAGATTGCTCGCCCAGGAAAAGTTATCAAGCTTTCTATGCCAGACGCGATAACGGGCGGCTTTTTCGGCGAGACNGGGATTAATTCGCGGCTTTGTTTGCGTCGACAGTCGCGTANCGTCGTTCGCGAAGGAATTAGCGNCGGGAGCCTCGCTNNCGTTCGCCCCGCTTTTGGGGGACGTTTCTTCCTGATCCCTTNGGGCGAAAGCCAACCGATTGCGNATAATTTCGTCGGAGTCGGGGGCGCGGGCGAGCAAGGAAGGCTTTATTCCGTCGCAGGCTCCGCACGCCTGGCACGCNCCGTACCGGCAATCGGGAGTCGTTTTGCCNTCCAAAGCCNTTNCGCGCTCGCGCAAAAGAAAGCCCTCGTCTATTCCCGCGCCAAGATGACTCCACGGCAATAGCTCCCCGGGAACTCGGGAGCCGGTCAGCGCGACCGGATCGATCCCGCATTCCTCAAAAGCCTCGAGCCAGGGCTCCAGTTTAAAATGCTCTACCCATGAGCAATATAAGGCGCCTTTTTTGTAGGCTTTTTCGACAACGTCGGCCAGCTCCCTTCCGCCTCTGGCCATGGTTCCTTCGAGGAAGGCGATTTTCGGATCATGCCAGCGCATAATGACAGATTTCTGTTNTTTGAANCTATCGCGGAGGAAATAAATTCGTCTATATAGCTCCTCGCCTACGATCTGCTCCTCCCATTGAAACGGAGTAAAGGGTTTTGGCACGAAAGGCGAAATAGCCGCGGTAACCTGGAGTCTGGGAGCGCCCCTGCCGCCCGCGTCCCTGACTTTCGCGCAAAGATTGACAATCGCCTCCAGATCTTCGTCGGTTTCAGTGGGCAGACCGATCATAAAATAAAGTTTGACATGTCTCCATCCCTTCTCCAGTAACATTCGCGCGTGTCGCGACAGCTCTTCTTCCCTTATTCCCTTGTTGATAACGTCGCGCAGGCGCTGGCTACCAGCTTCCGGCGCCAGAGTGCAACCTGTCCGGCGCAAGCTAGCCATCTTTTCCATGATTTGTTCGTCGACGGATCCCACGCGTAGGGATGGCAAAGCGAGGGTAACTTGATCTCGCGCGCATCGATCATAAGCGTTAAGCCATAACGTTTTTAGAGCCGAATAATCTCCCGCGCTTAAAGCCAGGAATGAAGCCTCATCGAAGCCTGTTTCGCTTAAACATTCGTCAAGCAATTCCAAAACTTTTTCCGGATCGCGCTCCCGCGCCGGACGATACACCATGCCGGCATGGCAGAATCGACATCCGCGAGCGCATCCTCTGGCTATTTCGAGAGCGAGGCGATTGTGGATCGCGCCTATCGGGAGAATTTGGCGGCGCGGATAGGGCGCCTTATCAAGGTCGGCGACAATTCGTCGCGTTGGACGATAACCCTGTATCTTTGATTTCAGAACGCCGTCGCGGCCGTCTTCAAACAGGGAAGGGACATAGATCCCAGGGATTTTCGCCGCCTCCGCGAGCAAGCTGTCTCGCGTCCAGCCAAGCTCGAGCGCCTTTTGAAGAAGCGAGAGGATTTCTGGAAATATTTCTTCGCCGTCTCCGAGCGCGGCCAGATCCAGAAAAGGCATTAAAGGCTCCGCGCCGAGCAATGCCCCGCCTCCGGCTATGACAAGCGGGCATTCGCGCAAATCTTGCGATCGGGCGACGCTTCGGGCCGGTATTTTCCCGAGATCGAGAATATGCAGAATATCCGTATAACAAAGCTCGTGAGTCACGGAAAAGCAGATCGCGTCCAGTTCTCGCAAAGGCGTATCAGACTCGAGCGAGCACAATGGAGCGTCTTTCTCGCGCAAGACGCGCGCCGTTTCCGGATCAGGCTCGATGACCCGTTCGGCGAGCCACTCCGGATTAGCGTTGGCGATCTCCATGAGTATTTTCTGGCCAAGATAAGACATGCCTATTTCATAGGTGTCGGGAAAAGCCAGCGCCACGCGCAATTTGATCGCGGACGGATCCTTGCGCGCGACGCCTTCCTCGATAGCGGCGTAACGCGAAGGTTTTTGAAAAAGATGCAGATATTCGCGCATAAGGCAACTTTTTGGCGGCAAAATAAGAATCGGAGCCGGAAAAATTTCCGGCTCCGCGGGACTACTTCATCAAGGCGGGCATGAAGGTGATAATTGACGGGAAATAAGTGAAAATAACCAGATCGACGAGAAGCATGATTAAATAGGGCATGACTTTCGCCGTAACCTTGTCGATAGAGATGCCCGTAATCGACGAGACAATGAACAGATCCAGTCCCACCGGAGGTGTGATGCAACCGATAGCAAGGTTAATAACCATGAGCACGCCGAAGAAAACTGGATCAATTCCCATGCCCAGCGCCACGGGCAGAAGTATGGGAGTCAGAATGACAATCGCGGCCGAAGCGTTGATCAATGTGCCAATGAACAGGAGCAACAAGTTCACCAGCATGAGAAATACGAGCGGACTGTCGGTTAACGTGGCGAAGCTCTGGGCCAGAGCGTGCGGAACCTGCGCGCTGGTCAGTATCCATCCGAAAAGATTGGCCGCGCCGACGACGAACATGATCATTGTCGTATTATAGGCGGCATTAAGCAAAGTTCGGGGCAAATCCTTGAGCTTGAGCTCGCGATATATAAAGAAGCCGACGAAAGCTCCGTAAACGGCGGCGACCGCCGCCGCTTCAGTGGGCGTGAAAATTCCCGAGTAAATCCCGCCCAGGATAATTACCGGCATCATCAGCGCCCAGAAGCAGTCCTTGAAGGAATAAAGGAGGCGCTTGATCGAGAACGTTCCCTCGCCCTTGTAGCCATGCTTTTTGGATATAAGCCAGCTCACTACGCACATGGTTACGCCCATCAGTATGCCCGGGACGAATCCGGCCATGAACAGATCGGCTATGCTGGTATTGGCTATGGAGCCGTAAACAACCATGGTGATCGACGGCGGAATGACTATGCCCACAGTGCCGCCGCTGGCCACTACAGCCGCGGCGAAGGAACGAGGATAGCCGCGCCTTTCCATCTCATCGATCATCGATGCGCCGATGGCCGCGGTGGTCGCCGCGGAGGATCCGGAAAGCGCCGCGAAGAACATTCCCGCGACGGCGACTACCAGGGCGAGTCCTCCGGCCAGAGCGCCCACCATGGCCATGGAAAAATCGACTATGCGTCTGGTGACGCCGCCCTCGCTCATAAACGCGCCGGCGAGCATGAAGAAGGGCACGGCCATGAACGAAAAAGAATCGACGGAAGTAAACATACGCTGAACTACTACGAACAGCGGCATATCCATGACGAAATACAGCGAAATAGCCGAGGATAGTCCGAGACCGACGGCGATGGGCGCCCCAACGCTAAGGATCAGGAGAAAGGAAACGAGAATTACCCAGAGTGTCATCGCTCCCTCCTAGTTGATTTCGCTCGCAGGCGTCCGAAGGAGATTGATCAGATTCGCGAGGGCATAGAGAAGCATGACGCCGCTTCCGAAGGGGATGACGACGTAAACCCACGACATTGGTATCATCATCGCGGGCGATGTCTGGTAACTGGTGCGCATGACCATCAGGACTCCATACCAGACCATTATGCCCATAAAAATGATTGTAAAAAGATCGGCGCAGATGTTCAGGAATTTTAACGTCGCGCCCTTCACGCGGCTGGTGAGCGTTTCGATAGCCATATGACCGCCGTATCTGGCGACCAGAGGCAAGGAGAGAAACACGACCCAGACGAACAGGTAACGGGCTAACTCTTCCCCAAAAGACGGCGTAAAATTGAAGACGTAACGGGTGATAACTTGCGCGAAGACAAGGAGGAGCATGAGGCCGTTGCCGACGACGACTAGCGTTTTCAGGAAGAGATCGAGCCAATGAAAAATGACGCCGATCGCGCCTTTCGGTTCGATTGCTTTAGCCATAATTTCTCCGAATGTCCTTCGCGAAAGGGAAGGCGGTCGCCTCGTTCGCGAATTTCGATTGGTCGGGAGGGATAAGAAATGCCGGGCGCGCCCTTCGCGAACGCGCCCGGCGGGAAATTACTTTACGTCCTGTATGGCGTTGATATTCTTGTCGCCAAACTTTTTGATATACATATCCCAGACGGGACGCGTAGCCTTGGCGAAAGCCGCCTTGTCAACGTCGTCGTTGACTTCGGTCGTTCCAGCGTCCTTGATTTGCTGGAGGAATTTGCCTTCGAGATCGCGGCAAAGCTGACGTTCCCAGTCGCGGGTGTCAATCGCCGCCTGGCGCACGATTTCCTGTTGTTCCGGGGTCAGTTTATTCCAGGCCATTTTGCTGATCAGCAACGGTTCGGCGGCGTATGTATGACCGGTAAGGGAAAGATGTTTCTGGACTTCGTTGAAGCGTTTGGTGGCGATATGGCCGAGAGGATTCTCCTGGCCGTCAATCACGCCTTTCTGCAGGGCTGTATAAAGCTCGCTCATCGCCATGGGAGTCGGGCTAGCGCCGAGAGATTTCATCATCTCGATATAGACAGGCTGTTCCATGACGCGCATCTTAAGGCCTTTCATATCTTCGGGCGTCTTGACCGCGCGCTTGTTGTTGGTCATGTGGCGCACGCCGTTTTCCCAGATAGCGAGGGTGATCATCCCCTGATCCTCGCCCTTTTTGGCTAGATCCATACCCACTGTATCGAGCGCCTTGTAGGCGTGATCTGTGTCGCGGAATATAAAAGGCAGATCAAACACGGCTACTTCCGGCACGAAGTTTCCCATGACGGCTGTGCCAGTAAGCGTCATATCGACTGTGCCCAGGCCGAGACCTTCGACCAGATCTCTCTGATTGCCCAGCTGGCTGGACGGGAAGACCTGGATATCGATTTCGCCGTTGCTGCGCTCTTTAACGAGTTTCGCGAAATGGTCGGCTCCCTGGCCATATACGTTTTCCGGCTCGGCGATGTGTCCGAGTTTCAGGGTGACTGGCGCGGCGACGGCCAGAGACGCGCTTATGAGAAGGGCCGCGAGAGAAGACAGGACAAATTTAAACATGCGATTTCTCCATGCGTTTAATATACGGCGGCTCGCCGTTTTGAAAGCGTTTATTAAAAGATATGCCTGTCGCGAATCTTTAGCAAGTCCGCGCGGCGGCTTCGACCGGATAAGCGCGCGCGAATTGCGATAAAGTCTAGACATTCTTGTTAATTAGTTCATT
>JAAUYY010000103.1 GCA_014804865.1 Desulfovibrio sp. | reverse complement strand
TCCGCAGCCTACTGGCTCGCCGCCGCCACTGGCCGCATTTATGCCGGGCCAAGCTCCGAAGTCGGCTCCATTGGCGTGATTTTGCGCCACATGGACAAGTCCGGCCTGAACAAGGAAATGGGCCTCAATTTCACATACATCACTGCAGGCTCACACAAGGCCATTGGCAATCCGGATGCGGCCCTGTCTGAAAAAGATCTGGCAGTTCTGCAGGCTCGCGTGGATGCGCTTTACGAAATGTTCTGCGGCGATGTCGCGCAGCATATGGGGCTTGCGCTTGAAAACAGGCTGGCCTGGGCGGATGGACGCGATTTTCTGGCTGGCGAAGCCGCTTCCCTGGGGCTGATCACTTCGCTGGTGGCAAATCGGGAAGAGGCAATCACAAATCTTTTAAAGGAGACTTTCATGGACAAAACCGAACTGGCGCAAAAGCACCCGGACTTGCTGACCAGCATTGAGGCGGACGCCAAACAGTCCGCGCTGCAGGAAGCGGCCAAAAAAACGGAAGCCGCAGTCAACGAGGCTGTGGCCAATACTCTGGCGATCATGGAAACCGCCTGTGGCAAGGAAACGACCGACAGGGTGCGCTCCCTTGTGGCCACTGGCATGACTCCGGCGCAGCTGGAAGCCGCCGCAAAGGCTTTTGGACAACCCGCTGCCATGAATTCCGCATCATCCGGCTCCGGAATGGATGCCCAGAAACAGATGCTGGAAGCCATCAAGAATGCCACTCCGGGCGCGGTTTCAGCAAACGCGCCTGCCGGTGACGAAGCTTCAGCTTTTATTGCCCGTGTTGGCGCAATGTAGGGAGACAATATGCAAAACCTTGCCTCATATACCCGGCCAGCTTTTCTTGGCGATCATCCGCCAGTGCTGGCCAGAATGATCATGGAAAGCAACGGCACTGAAAACACATATCTGGCTGGCTCCGTTCTTGGCCGCGATTCCGAGGGGAAGCTGGGCCTCTGGACTAACAAAAGCGCGGATGTGTCCGGCATTCTGGCTGGCGATGTAACTGTGCCAGCAAGCGGCGGCGCATCCGTTGACGTCTACATTCACGCCAATGTGGTGGCGGAGGCGCTCATTTTTGCCGATGGCGTGTCTGCAGCCGATGAACAAGCCTGCCTTGTGGCTTTGCGCCTGAAAGGCATCTATTCCTCTGTGACCTGGGCGCCAGCCGCAGCGGTTCCCGCAAATGCGCAGGCCCAATCAGATAACTCCAGCAATGGCGGAGGTGAATAACTATGGAACTTGATTTCTTTACTCCGCGAGTGCTGACAGGCGTCATCAATCTCCGGCCCATCAAGTGGGATTTGTTCACAAACTTTTTCAAGCCGCAAGACCCGAAGCCTGTGGATGTTTTCATGCTGGAAACCGCCCTGCGCGGCGCATCCATCCTGCCCAGCATCACAAATTATGACGCTGGCACAATGCGCAAGGGCGAAACCCTCTCCGTAGGCTATGTGCCCGCTCCGCGCTTCCGGCCCAAGAGAGCGTTCCGCGCAGCCGATCTACTTAAAACCCAGAAAGGCTTTACGCCCTATGATCCGCGCATCAATCCGGTGGAACGCGCCATTGCTGACGATATGGACGCGCACCGCGATGACATTGACCGGATGCTGGAAATCATGTGCGCCCAGGCTGCCATTGACGGCAAAATTGAGCTTTATGACGTCATAGAGGGCAATGCCAGAAAGAATTACATGGTTGATTTCAAGCGGCCTGCCTCTCATGATGTCAAGCTCTCCGGAAAAAACCTCTGGAGCGATCCTGAATCCGAACTGATTGGCTCTGTTGAAAATTACAATCTGCTTATTCAGGAAGACACTTCGGGCCTCTCCGCCACAGACCTCATTCTGGGCAAGAACGCCTGGACTGCGTTCCGCAGGCATCCNGATGTGAAAGACACNCTGGATAATCGCCGCATTGACGCAGGCNCNCTNNCCCCGCGTGTCCAGTCCAAGCTCAAGGGGCAATGGAATGGGCTGAACATCTGGGTTCATAACGCCACTTACAAGGATATCAACGGCCAGACCAGATATTATCTGGAACCCAACTGCGCTCTCTTGCTGGCGCGTGACGCCGAATCCGTAATTGAGTTCGGTCAGCCTGTGGATGTGAAATGTGAAGGGCCTGCGCGGATTTTCGCCAAGCAGTTTGAGCAGGAAGACCCCTCCGGCATTTTTACCATCGCTGAATCGCGGCCTCTGCCAATCACAAGACATACTGGCTGGACTGTCAAACTGACGGTGCTGGCGTAGGAGTTTGCCATGGCTGATTTTGCAATCGCTTACGCTCCGCTCAAGGAGTATGAGGGCGGCTATGACAATGACCCGGACGACAGGGGCGGCGAAACCTATGCTGGCATTGCCAGAAATTTCTTTCCGAAATGGGAGGGCTGGAAGCTGATCGACCAGATCAAGAAGAGTTGCAAGACAAATTCGGCTATCAGCAAAGCCGCCGCAAAAGACTTCTATCTGCAGGATTTGGTGGCAGCCTGGTACAAGACGGAATGGTTTGACGCTCTTGGTCTTGGCCAGTTTCCGCAAATTCTGGCCAATGAGATTTTTGAGCAGGCGGTCAATCTGGGCAAGGCAGGAAGCGGCAAGAAAGTCCAGATCATCTGCAATGCCTATAATCGCGCCTCAAACGGCAAAGCCCTGTTCACTGATCTGACAGTTGATGGCGCAATCGGGCCAAAGACACTCTCCGCCCTGAAAATCATTCTGGAAAACAAGGCCAGGGCTGAAAATCTTGTCCATGCCCTGAACTGTATGCAGGGAGCGCACTATCTGGAGCTTGCCGCCAAAAAGGCCAGTCAGCGCAAGTACACGGTCGGCTGGCTGAAGCGGACTTACTGCGAGACCAGTCATGGATGAGGCGGAAATTATTGAATTCATTCTTGCCTATCTTCCGGAAACTTTTGAGGGCTGGGCAGGACTTGTAATGGCTGGCTGCGCAATTCTTTCCCTTGCGCTTCCGGCTCCTGCCGAAGACGCGCATCCGCTTATTCGTTTTGGCCACAGGCTCATATGCATTGTTGGCCTTGGCGCAGGCAGGCTCCGCACGGCTGGCAAACTTGGGAAACTTGGCAAGTTAGCCAATCTGGTGAGGAGGAAGCCATGAAAGATGAAATAAAGTCGCAAGCCGAAATATCGGCGGAAAATCCCGCTCTGCCGCAAAAGGAGACCATTAAAAATCTGCTTCTCCGTTTTGGAGGCACCTTGCTGGCCTCCATGATTCTTGGGCTTGGCTCCGCAGCCCTGACAGGCTGGGTAATGGTGCAGCTTCTGGATAACCGCGTGACCATTCTGGAAACGAAAGTTCAGGAGCAATCGCCTCTCACGGGCAAGGTGGACAAGCTGGAAACCACAATAGAACGGCACGAAAAGGCTCTGGATCGGGATTTCCTCCGGCATGAGCAGATTGTGGCTGGCCTCACGGTCAAAACCGAGGATCAGGAAAAACGCCTGACCCGCGTGGAAGCGCTGGTAGGCGAAGTTCAGGCCACTCTTAAGGAAATCCAGATGGATATCAAAACGCTTCTGCGGGGTAAAGGGCCAATGAGTTTTAAAGAGGATGTGGAAAATGATATTTTCGCAGTTTTTCTCAATCTGGAAGAATTTGGTGAACGAGGTGAAATCGCTGGTCATCGCAATGTGCCTATGGTTGTGGAAACCCTGGCTCTGGAAATGCCTCCGTCAGCTTCTGACGAGCGGGGCAGCGTCAGCTATGAGGGCATCACCGTTTACGTGGCGGCCTCTGATGTGCCCGAAGAGTTATTTCCACAGAAAACTGTCACTTTCAAGAACGAAGAGTGGTTCGTTTTATCTTCGGCTTGTGATTGCGGGTTGAAAACCATCCAGCTCTATCGGGAACGGGCATGAGCGTGAAAATAACTTGCGAGGGCGTGGATCAGGGGATTGCCCGGATGAACGCGGCTCTGGATGCCATAGGCGGCAAGCGAGCTGGAAAGGTCATTGCCAACGCCTTGAACCAGAGTCTTGCGGCAGGCCGCAAGGAAGCGGCCCGCGAAGCTCGCAAGGCTTACACCGCTCCCATCAGGAAGCTTTTTGACAGCATAAAAATCCAGAGGGCGCGTGGAAGCAATCTGCATGGCGAGCTTGATCTGACTGGCTCAAAAGGCGTGAGCATGATTCATTTCAAGGCGCAGCCCAATGTTCCCGCTGTCCGCCCTACCTCTGGCGTGACTGCGCAAACCAAAAAACAGGGTTCTCGCAAGGCCCGTTTTTCAAAGAATGGCGGCAGCAAGTCATTCATAATGAAGAAAAAGCAGGGCGGTTTTGGTGTCTTTGTCCGGCATGGACGCAAGAAATTTGAAATGCTCATGGGCCCTTCTCCAATTCAGGCTCTGCAACGGCAGGACAGCCAGGAACATGTCAGCGCGAAAGTTGAGGAAGCTTTTGCTCCGCGCCTGCAGGCAGAAATAGATCGCGTCCTGGCAAGCCTGCGAGGAAGCTCAAGATGACCCTGCGCAATCTTTTGCTTGCTCTTGCTGGCTTCGTTTCTGAAACAGTCAAGGATTATCCTTTTCCCTCTCCGGATGGCGAATGGCTGGATTGCAGGGTTTTCCTGCATGGGCTGCCAGCTGGTCAGGACGATGGCACTTATCCATTTGTGCTTGTTCGCTGGCAGGAGGGCGAAATTCAAAGCATGGAAGATGCCAAGACTGTGCTGCGCGATACGGTTGCCCTGGTTCTTGGCGTCCACTCTCCAAAGAATCAGGAACAGGCAGGAATTCTCTGCGCAGAGTTGATGGATTTGCTCCGCCGCGCTCTCTGGAAACAGCGCATCCTTGCCAGCCGTTTTGAGCTGGTTGAACCGTTGCGTTCCGTCATGCCGGAAGCAGATCGCCAGCAGCATTATTACCACATGGCCATTATTGAGACTGTCTGGAATTACACCTGGCCTCCAAAGGCTCTGGAAGAGGCAGGCCAAAGCCAGATGCGCACTGGCAATGTGGGCGTGGATTCATTTTCGGAAGCTGAACTTGCCCTTGCAAAAGGGCAATCAAAAATCTGGGGG
>JAAUYY010000102.1 GCA_014804865.1 Desulfovibrio sp. | reverse complement strand
GTTTATCCGCGAATATTCAGGCGATATCCCATTCCTGACCGCCGGGCGTGTCGCGGGTCTCGATGCCCATGCTCGCGAGCTCGTCGCGCAGACTGTCGGAGAGCGCGTAATCCTTGTTCTTTCTGGCCGCGTCGCGTCGCTCGAGAAGCTCTTTGGCGCGCTCCATATTGATCTTCTTGCGCTTCGCCCTCATGAGGCGCAAGTCATTCAGAAAATCGCCCGGATCGCGTCCGAGGACGCCCAGCTCGCGGCTCCATTCGGTCGCGGAGGCCAAAAAGCCCTCAAAAATTATTCCCGCTTTTTCCGAAGCGCGGGCTTTCTTGTCTTCGAGAAGACCGTTCACAAGGCGCGTCGCCGCGAAAATATGGCCGATGGCCTGGGCTGTGTTCAGATCGTCGTTCATTGCGTCGCGGAAATTTTGAGCGATCGCTTGCCATTCTTCGAGAACGCCGTCGGGCAGGGGCGTCTTTTTCCAGCCGCTTCGCTTTGTCGCCTCCGCCGCGTCCTTCAGAGCCAAATATATTCTCCGCAGGCCTTTTTCGGCTTCTTCCATGGCCTCCCCGTCGAAATCTATGGGACTGCGGTAGTGTTTGCCGAGCAGGAAGAAACGCAACGTTTCCGGCGTCCAGTCTTCAAGGATGCCTCGAATCGTTTTGAAATTGCCCAGGGATTTGGACATCTTTTCGGATTCGATACGCACGAAGCCATTGTGCATCCAGTAGCGGGCCAATTGGCAATGGCAGACGGCTTCGGACTGGGCGATCTCGTTTTCATGGTGCGGAAAGATCAGATCCTGACCGCCGCCGTGGATATCGAGGGGGAGGAAGGGCTGGTTCATCGCCGAACATTCGATATGCCAGCCCGGGCGCCCTTCGCCCCAGGGACTAGGCCAGGACGGTTCCCCGGGTTTGGAGCTTTTCCAGAGAGCGAAGTCCAGATCGTCTTCTTTTTCTTCGCCGGGTGCCACGCGAGCGCCAGCGCGCATATCGTCGAGGTTGCGCCCAGAGAGTTTGCCATAGGGCTTATAGGCGCGAACGCGGAAATAAACGTCGCCGTTCGCGGCGGGATAGGCGTAGCCTTCGTCGATTAGCTTTTTGCAGAGATCGATTATCTGTTCGATGTAATCCGTAGCTTTCGGCGCGATATTGGGCCTTTGGACGCCGAGCCTTTCCATGTCTTCGTTAAAAGCTTCGATATAGGTTTGGGAGACTTCGCGCCAGTCGCGTCCTTCGGAGTTGGCCCTGTTGATGATCTTGTCGTCGATATCCGTAAAATTGCGTATAAAGAGGACATCGAGGCCGAGGTTTCGCAGATGGCGGGTCAGCGCATCGAAGACTATGGCCGAGCGGGCGTGGCCGATATGGCAGTAATCGTAGGCGGTGATCCCGCAGACATAGACGCGCACCCGACCGGGATCGACGGGGATAAATTCTTCTTTTTTCCGCGTCAGGGAATTATATAAAAGCATCTTGGCTCCGCGACGTTAAAAATTTAACGCGGCGAGATCGATTCTCGCCGTTTTCGAGGGGAAAGACCAGATTTATCGGAAAAGCTAGAGATTTATTTGATCAAGGCGACGCTGATGTCGACCGCCCTCGAAAGAGTTCTCGAGAAACGCTACTGTTATCGCGAGACAAAGCTCGGGTCCGGTAACGCGCGCGCCGAGACAGAGAACGTTCGCGTCGTTGTGTCGGCGGGCCATGCGAGCCTGCAATTCGCAGGAGCAGAGCGCGGCGCGAATGTCCTTATGGCGATTGGCCGCGATGGACATGCCGATGCCTGTGCCGCAAATCAGGATTCCCTGCGAGCCGTCCTGGGCGACCGCTTCGCAGAGTTTGCGGGCGATCAATGGATAATCGCAACTTTCGGCCGAGTCGGTTCCGTGATTCGTTACCGCGATATTCAACTTTTCAAGCTCCGCGCTCAAGAATCGCTTTAGCTCGACTCCGGCGTGATCGGAGCCAATATGGACAGTACGCATACAGCTCTCCGAAGGTTAGCCCCGTCCGTATTGGGATAGGGGAAGCGTTTCGGTTCCCTCGGGAAGTTTGAGGGACATCTGCTCCTCTGAAAAGGGCTCGGCGAGAGTTTCTCTGCCCTTTACGAGCAGGATGGCCATTTTCCCTTGCGAATTATCGAATCTTATCGTCTTTGGGAGACGGTTCTCGCCGTAATCGAGAGTCATCTTCCAGCCGCCGTTTCCCTGGGCCCAGGCGACGGGGAGCCCCTCGGCGTCGAGAGTAAGGCTGGCCTTGTCGGGCAGTTCGAAAACGGCGCCCGAGTCCGTAATTTCGGCGGAGTCGTAATCCGGGCCGAAGACCGCGGCGTAGCGTCCGCTCAGAAGGGACGAGAGGCGGTCGAGGGAGAAGGGGAGCGGGGTTCCAATTCTCAATAGGGGCTTGGCGGAGCCTTTATATACATAGGCGCGCTTATCCTGGGGAACATACATCAGGAAATTTCCCGGGCCGTCGTAAATCAGGGCGACAAGCGCGCCAGCTCCGGCCATTATGTCCATGCGCAATTCCGCGGGATCGTTTGACCAGAGGATCGCGGTCACGCGTCTGGTGTCGCCCTCTTCGCCAAAGCGGAGACTTAATTGCGTTCGCTCCGGGCCGGACAGGGACGGGGCGTCCCCCATGGCCGTCCATAAAGCGGCTGGATCCTCGATTTGCGTTCGCGGGCTTCGGGCCGCGCAAGCGCAGAGTAAGGCGCAGAGAATAATCAGGGGAATTTTTTTCATATGTTCGAGAGGCGTTTGCGTATGTCGTTCATATTCGCCGGCTTGAGTTCGATGGCCTTGCGATAGGCTTTGCGCGCCTCTTCCTTTTCGCCTCTCTGGGCGGCTATGTCGCCGTAATGCTCCCAGATCGCCGGATCGGGAGTGTCGCCGAGTCCGACGGCGCGACGAATTTGCGTAAGCGCCTCTTCCACGCGTCCGGCGCGGAAGAGCGCCCAGGCTAGAGAGTCGACTATGTAGGCCTGATTGGGCGAAAGCTCGTCCGCGCGCGAGAGCAACTCCAGAGCGCGTTGCAGATCCCTGTTTTGCTCGGCGAGGGAGAAACCGACGTAGTTCAGAGCCTGGAAATTTTCCGGTTGTTTTTTAATGATCCCCTCCATGACTTCGAGGGCTTCCTTCTTCTGGCCGCGATCGTCGAGGATGGAGCCGAGCAGAAAGGCCAGTTGCGTCGAGTCGGGCCATTTTTTCGTCGCTTCGCGGGCGATNTCCAGCGCTTCGGCCGTTTTTTTCGCTCGGGCGAGAAGACGAATTTTCATGTCCCAGAATTCCGGCATATCTGGATAATCCGCGATGCCCTTGTCGGTCGCTTCGATGGCCTGGTCGTATTTTCCGGCCTCGGCCATGAGCTGGACGGCGAGTAAGCGGGCCCTGCTCGCGCCCTGACTGTCCGCGGGAGTTTTGTCGAGCCAGGCGAGAGCTGCTTTCAAATCGCGTCTTTGCTCGAATACGAGATCAGCGAGAAGCATATAGACTTCGTAGGGAGCGTCCTCCATTTCGGCGACCTGCTTGAGCAGTCTTTCCGCTTGCAGGAAATGGCGCGATTCCATGAACATATTGGCGGCGCGCAACTTGAAGGGCGCGGAGTCCGGCCCTTTTCGAGCGTATTGGGCGGCCCTTTCCGGCTGATTCAGCTTGAGCGAAAGGCCGATAATTTTTAATAAGGCTTGTTGAGGCGCGAAGTTGAATTTGAGCAATTTTTCGTAAGTAGCCCTCGCCTCCCTGTAATTCCCCTCCTCTTCGTAGAGCGACGCGAGCTCGACCAGCGCTTCGTCGAACTCGGGCATGGACTTTATGGCCTTCTTCAGATAGGGAATGGCCTCGTTTTTCTTGTTCATGCCGATCAGCGCCCTGGCTTTATAGTAGGGAACGAGGGGATCGGTTACTTCGGCGGGAATGGAGTCCAGAAGCTCGCGAGCCTCGGCGAATTTCTTGTCCTTGACGAGCAGGAGCGCGAGTTGCAACTTCGCGTCCAGCGCGTCCGGATGGGAGTTGGCGTAGGCGCGCATGACCGACGCGCCCTTTTCGGCCATNCCATGCTGGGCGAGAGCCTCGGAATAGAGCAAATTGAGCGGCAATTCTTCGGGATAGGATTTCAGGGCGTTTTCGAGGAAAACGACCGAGTTGGGCGATTTGCGTCCCATGAGCCAGACGCCGCCGTCCACCCATAAACTGACCGGCGCGGAAGTCGTGGCAAGTTCGGGGGTTACGTCGAGCAGGGCGGCTTCGTCCTCGTCGAGCAGAGCCTGAATAAACAATAAATAGGCGTANGTCTCCCGCGCTTGCGGCGACAGGGTTTCCTCGATGGGGCGAGTTTCGTCCTTTGGCGTCTCCGCAGAAAGGGGNGCGGTCGCGGCCTCCGGCTCGACCGTTTCGGGCGCCGACGCCTCGGCCTTCGCGGCGGNGGGTTCGGCGACTTCTTCGACCGAGGCCTTTGGCTCGACCTTGTCTTCGACCTTGGCNTTGTCAGTTCCGCAAGCCGCGAGGAACATTCCCGCTAGCAGGAGAGACGACAAATAGACAAAAAAGCCTGATTTTCTATGTTTCATGGATTATATTCGCGCCGCGATCAAGATTCTATCCATTCTTCGGAGAAATCCTTGATGTCGACTGTCAGGTGTTTGCGTATCTTATCCAGGAGGCGCGCTTCCAGTTGACGGACGCGCTCGCGGGTAACGTTATAACGCTCGCCAATTTCCCGCAAGGTAATGGGCTCTTCGGCGAGCAACCTATGCTCGAGGATGTACTTTTCCTTTTCGTTCAGCCGGGGCATGATGAGTTTCATTTGCGAGCGAATGAGGCTGGAAATTTCGCGCGAGGCGAGGGACTCTTCCACAGCCGGACCCAGAGCCGGCAAAAAATCCATGCGCGTCGATGAGCCGCTGTCCTCGCCGACCTGAAGATTCAGGGAAACGTCGGTCGACGAGAGGCGTTGCTCCATTTCTCGCACCTGCTCGCTGCTTACGCCCAGCCTTTCCGAAAGAATCTTCGCGTCGGGATCGTAGCCCTGGGCGATTAATTTCTGCCTCTCGCGGTTGAGATTGTAGAAGAGCTTTCTCTGCGCCTGGGTCGTGCCGATCTTGACCATTCTCCAGTTGTCCATGATGAACTTGAGAATATAGGCCTTGATCCAGAAGGAAGCGTAATAGGAAAATTTTATGCCCTTGTCCGGATCAAATTTGTTCACCGCCCGAAGCAGACCGACGTTGCCTTCCTGCACGAGGTCGAGAACGTTTTGCATCCAGCGGCGCTGAAAATCCATGGCGATCCGGACGACGAGGCGCAGATGGGAGGAGACGAGCCTGAAGGCGGCGTCGGGGTCGCTCGAATCGCGGGCCCGGGAGGCCAGACTGAACTCTTCCTCCGGCGTAAGCATGGGAAAGCGGCCTATCTCGCGCAGATAGAGATGGAGGTTGTCGCGGGCGGCGTTGACTCGCGGAAGCCTGCTTTCGCTGGGCAAAGGCAGATCCTCGTCCTCGTCGGCGCCCGGAGGCAGAGCCCCCCGCTCCTCAAGATCATCGAGCGGGTAGATATCTTCTTCGCGCGACTCGGCGCCGATTAATTCCTCGTCGTCGAGGGATTCGCCCGGAGAGAAGGCGTCGTCCCTTTCGGCTTCGCGCTCGTCCGAGCTTTTCGCGCGTCTCGAGGCGGTCTGGGCCGAAGCCGAGCGAATTTTTCTTTTGCCGCCGTCTTCCGGCGCCGTTTTCGCGGATGCGCTTGAATTTTTCATATTGCCCTTCGAAGCCGTCAATCGGCGGCTTTTTGAATCTATAGTTTTGATTTGTTTTTTTCAATATTTTTCATTAATAAAAAAGAAAAGCGCGGGACAAAGCGATTCGCGCTTTCCGAGCGGACGCGATCCGGGGCGCTCCCGTCAAAGGCGAAAACATGGCGAAAAAAATATCGAATCCTTTTCTTCTTGAACTGCAGTCGGGCCGGGTTCTTTTTCTCGATGGGGCCATGGGCACCATGCTACAAGCCGCGGGTATGCCCGTCGGGGTCTCGCCCGATCTATTCTGCATCGAAAATCCGGAAATTTTAATGGGGATCCATCTGGCCTATATTTCGGCCGGATCGGACATCATAACTACATGCACCTTTGGCGCCAATACATTTAAATTGCCAGCGGCGGTCGATTCCTTAGATATCAACAAGCGTCTCGCGCTGATCGCTCGCGAAGCGGCCTCTCGAGGAGCGACGGACGCGGGCAAAAGAATACTTGTCGCGGGCGACGTCGGCCCTACCGGTCATTTTATTCAGCCCCTGGGCCCAGTCGCGCCCCGGAAGATGATCGACGCCTTCAAAAAGCAGATCGCCGGGCTCGCCGCCGGCGGAGTCGATCTGATCTTTATGGAGACGCAGTTCGATCTGGCGGAGCTTCGCGCGGCCGTAGTCGCCTGTCGCGAAGTCTGCGATCTGCCGATCATGGTCTCCATGACTTTCGAGCACGGGGTCAGTCTCAC
>JAAUYY010000101.1 GCA_014804865.1 Desulfovibrio sp. | reverse complement strand
CGCACCCGTTAAGACGAAAATTATTTTTCCGTCGACAAGCTTCGCGGATCGCTAAAATCTCGGCGTGCGCCGAGGGATCGCTGTCTCTGACGACCCTGTTCGCTCCGCTTCCCAGAATTTCTCCGTCCGGCGCGACAATGAGCGCTCCCACTGGAACTTCGTCAAATTCCGCGTTCTCCTCGGCCAGGCGAGCCGCCGCGGACATCAGGGAAACCCAGTCGCGATTCCCAGGAGGCGATTCCGGCGGCCCTTGCGGCGAAAAAGCTCGGAAGCGCGAGTCGCTCACAAAATGATTATCTTTTGCAGGAGACTGACGGCTTCCTCCGGAGTGTCGCAGACGCTGACGAGTTTTCGCAACTCCTCGTCGCGCAGGAATCCTCCCGGGATCATCTTGCTCTCCAGCCAGTCCAGAAAACCGCTCCAGAAGCTGGAGTCGTAAAGGACTATGGGAAAAGGACGGGCCTTGCCCGTCTGCGCCAGCACAAAGGCCTCGGAGAGTTCGTCGATTGTGCCCATGCCTCCGGGCATTACGATATAGGCCTTGGCGTATTTTACAAACATGAACTTGCGCACGAAGAAATATCGAAAACTGCACCGCGTCTTTACGTATTGGTTGCATTCCTGCTCGTGAGGCAGCTTTATATGAAGCCCGACAGACACGCCTCCGGCCTCGCTGGCTCCCTTGTTCGCCGCTTCCATGACGCCCGGGCCTCCCCCGGTAATCACTCCGAAGCCGACTTTGGCCAGAAGCGCCGCGAGTTTTTCGGCGTCCTGATATTCCGCCGACTCGGGTTTGCTCCGCGCGGATCCGAAAATGGAAACGCAGTTGACATTCAGGGAATTCATGATGTCCAGAGCCGAAACCAGCTCGGCCATCACGCGCAATGTCCGCCAGGATTCCGTTCCGGCGGGACTCAAGTCGTCGACAATATTTTGGGTTATTCCGGCCATCTTTTTTCTCTTATATCTGATCGCGCTTAAAAAATACCCCCGCGAAACGCCTTCGCCTGGCGAGGAATTTCGCGGGCGTCATCGCGACTCGGAGCTGTCGCGGCGAGCCGGAAAATTCTTTCCAAACTCGATATATTTTCAAGACCGCTTCTCGAAAGCAATGTTCCCGCGATCGCGTCGCTTTTCCGGATCGCCCAATGGCGGCGAAAAAGAGATCCGACGCTCGCGGTTCGTCAGGAGCGAAAATTCCGTCCGCGCGAGATTTGTTCGTCTCGCGCGGAGTGGGCGGATTAAAAGAAATCCGGATCCGCCGCGGCCTGACCGCCCGCCAGCATGATTCTGATATAGTGCAAGCCGTGCTCGTCTATGGGAATGATCGGGAACGACAGTTGGCAATTGTCGCAACGGATCATTTTCGGCTCCGTAGGCGACGGCACGGGCGCGTGCCTCTCGCAACGGGGACATTTATAAAAAAAGACCATTTCCATCCCGTCCGGCGGAACGGGAGCGATGGGACGCGACGAAGCGTCATCCATTTTTTATCTCCGCGAGGTTTTTTCCGGTCATCAATTCGGTGGGAGCCAGTCCCATGAGCGTAAGCAAAGTGGGCGCGACGTCTGCCAGAATGCCGTCTTTCACCTCGACTTCGCGACCCGGCTCGATGAGAATGCAGGGAACCGGATTCGTCGTGTGCGCGGTATTCGGGCGCCCGTCCGGGGAAATCATGACTTCGCAGTTGCCATGATCGGCGATGATCAGCATCCGGCCTCCGCGATTTTCCACCGCCTCGCGCATCTTGCCAACGCATTCGTCGACGACGGCGCACGCCTCTTCGGCCGCTTTCAAATTTCCCGTATGCCCTACCATGTCGCCGTTGGCGAGATTGCAGACAACGAAATCGTATTGGCCGCTGTTCCACGCCTCGAGGAACTTGCGCGTTACCTCGCGGGCGCTCATTTCCGGCTTCAGATCGTAGGTGGGCACATCCCTGGGGCTAGGCACGAGGATCCGATCCTCGCCGGGGAAAGGCTCCTCTACGCCGCCGTTGAAGAAGTAGGTAACGTGGGCGTATTTTTCCGTTTCCGCGAGGCGCAGTTGCTTCAGTCCCGCCTTGGAGACCGCTTCGCCTATGCCCATATCGACGGCTTCCTTGGGAAAAGCTACCGGGATATCGAAAGTCGCCTCGTAGGGCGACATGGACGCGACGCCGCATAATTCGGGAACGCGCCCGCGCTCAAAATCATTAAAATCGCTCTTGATAAAGGCGGCGACGATTTCGCGCATCCGATCGGCCCTGAAATTGAAGAAAAAGAGGCCGTCGCCGTCGGCCATGCCGGGCGCTTCGCCGGGATCGCGACCGTTTTCAAGTATTACTGGCTTTACAAATTCGTCGGTTACGCCTTCCGCGTAAGATTTCTCCAGAGCGGTCGTCGCGTTGGGCGCGGACAGCCCCGCGTCGCTTACGCCATGGGCGAACAGATCCCAGGCCTCTTTTACCCTCTCCCAGCGCTTGTCCCTGTCCATCGCGTAAAAACGACCGACGAGATCGGCAATTTTTACGTCTTTGAGCGGAGCGATCGCCTTTTCCAGATCGCGAATAAAATTGATTCCCGACTGCGGATCTGTGTCCCTGCCGTCCATGACGCAGTGAATGCGGACAGGAAGTCCCTGATCGGCCGCTAGACGGCAGAGGCTTATCAGGTGATCGATATGGCTATGCACGCCCCCGTCCGAAACAAGCCCGATCAGATGGAGTCGACCGCCAGTTTTTTTGACATTCGCGAACAAGTCCGCGAACACCGGATTCTTGACAAAATCGCCGTTTTCGATGGCCACGTCTATGCGCGTCATGTCCTGATAGACGATTCGTCCGGCGCCGATATTGAGATGACCGACTTCGGAATTGCCCATATAGCCCTTGGGCAGCCCGACTTCCCTGCCCGAGGCGATAAGACGCGAGTTCGGTTTTGTCTTGAAAAGCGCGTCCAGGTTCGGAGTGGACGCCTGGAGGGGCGCGTCGCCGTCGGGATTCTCGGATTTGCCGGGAAGTCCCCACCCGTCCAGAATAAGGAGAAGGGTTGGTATCATACTTGTGTCTCCTTGTCATGAAGGCGTCTGTTCCTGCTCCATAGCTCTTCGAGCTTATAGAGGTCGCGAACGTCTTCGAGGAAAATGTTTACGATTATATCGTCGCAATCTACGAGAATCCAGTCGCCTGTGTCGTAACCTTCCACACCTAGAACCGCGAAACCGTTTTCATGACAAAAACGGCCTATGGCGTCGGAGATACCCCGCGCCTGTCGCCGCGACGTGGCCGTAACGACAATTAAGGCCTCGGCGAAGGAATTTTTCTCAAGCGGAAGAATTTCGGGATTGACGGCGCCAGCCTCTTCAAGCGGCGCGAGAAACTGGGCGGCCTTCTCCGACCGCGACTCGTCGTTGGTCATATTTTTATCGGTATGGCGCTTCTCCGCGAGGGAAAGAGGAGCGACCGGTTTGCGATCCGGCGAGAGGATCGGATATTGTCAGTCGTCGGTCTCGCCCAGATAGGTCAACACGTCGTAGTGGACATGATCGAGAAGATGCGTCAGACGATTGATACATTCCTCCCCGACGGCGGAGCCGATTAATTTAACAAGAAATTCCGCCGCGAGGGCGTTTTTCAGCGCGGCCAGCCCTTCGGGATCGTCCTTGGGCAAGGCGTCGACTTTCTCCTGATACTCGCGCAAATCGTCGTCGCCTATGTTTTTGATTGGCTGGGCCTCGCCGTTGAGATAGACAATTCCATCCTCGACCGACAATCTTATCGGTTTGCCGCGGAGCTCGCCCANGGTTACTTCCATGCCAGTCTCCTGATAGTTGTCATAATTCGCTCATTATACTCCGCCCCGACGCGGATTGCAATTTGAATTATCGGTCGGGGAAGTCGAGCCNNGATAANGACGAANAANCGCCCGACTCGACTGATTTTATCGCGCGCCTNTATCCCCTCNTNTATATATAACGTTTTCCGCGGAATTTTTTCGCGCGGCGAGTAAAAAAATTACGAGACGCTAATTAAGAAGAAGCGCGGCGGAAAGAGAAAATTTATCAATTCCGGCTCCCGTTTTTCGCCTTCCCGCGACTCGTCGCGCTCCTTGTTGACAGGAAGCGTCTATTAAGGAAATTATAGCGAAGAGTTCGTCGCCGCGAACGCGCAAGGCGGCTTTCGCCGCGAGAAAAAATTCAAGCGNAAAGCGCGACAATGGTTCGGCGACTGTAAACTCCGTCCCGTAGCGGGGCGGATCCCGGGAAAGAATCATGAAACGTTTTTTATTTTCGCTCGCCCTTGTCTCTTGCCTTGGAGCGTCCGCTCTGGCCGCTCCGGCTCTCGCCGCCGACGAAAAGATTGATCCCAAAACCTATATTTGCGCGGAATTTATCGCCAGCGCCGNGGACNNCGTTCCGCCAATCTNCGAAGNTCTGCAACTGNACGGCTTCGTCTCCGCGAAAAATGGACAGACCATAGCCGATCCGGAATTATTGCANCCGTTGATCATGGACGTATTTGATTCCTGCGCCGCGGAACCCTCCGAAAAGGCGGCCGATCACTGGCAAAAGAGTCGCGCTTCATATACGGTCAACGCCGAAAGTCCCTGGCGGGCGGACAAGACTATCTGCGCGGACTACGCCAAAAATCCCGACGACGGCAGCGGCTTCGTCATTTGGCTCGACGCCTGGAATCGCGCGAAAACTGGAACTGACAAATCGATTCTCGCCGATCAGGAAACTCTCGTGAATTTCCTTGACGCCTGCTCCAAATCTCCGGATAAGCTGATGACCGACGTAATCGCGGCCAATGGCAAATAATCGGGACGCGAACCCCAAAAAGCTTCGCTTCGGATTTAACTCCCGGAACCGATATGCTTAAACCTTCTTTCTCCATTTGTCCCGAAGGCGCTTCGGNCATTGGCTTTACGGCGTTTTCGGCGCTTGTTTTCGCCTGCCTCGATTTATGGGCGCCCGCCCTGCTCTTCTGGTTGCTCTGTTTCTTCTCCCTGCATTTTTTTCGGGATCCGACTCGCGCTGTTCCCCAGGCTCCCGGCCTCGCGGTTAGTCCCGCCGACGGAACCGTATTAAAAATCGAGACTCTTCCCGATCCNCTTACGGGCGAGTCCCGNCAACGCGTATCCATATTTATGANCGTTTTTGACGTCCATGTGAANCGTTCCCCGGTCGCCGGCGTAGTAGAGGAAATACGCTATTGGCCGGGAAAATTCTTCAACGCCAGTTTTGACAAGGCGTCGACGGACAACGAGCGTTGCGGTTATCGAATCAAGGGNGAGGACGGCGACTGGGTAATGATCCAGATCGCCGGACTGATCGCGCGGNGAATCGTNTGCCGCGCCGAGATCGGCGATCGTCTCGAGAGGGGNGAGAGACTGGGAATGATCCGCTTTGGCTCGCGGGTTGACCTTTATTTGCCCGAGGGCTATTCTCCCTGCGTAGCAAAAGGCGATAAAGTCCTCGGCGGCCAGACAGTGGTCGCGCGCAAAGCNTAACTATCTATTTTCATGTCCGAACCCGAAAGAAAAAAACCGGCCCGCACAATTTATCTTCTTCCGAACATGCTCACGACATTGAGTATGTTCCTCGGTTTTCTCTCGATGGTTTGGGCCTCCCAGGGGCGTTTCGAGNCCGCGGGNATGGCCATACTCGTCTCCGCGCTCATGGACGGACTCGACGGGAAAGTTGCCCGCCTAACCAACACTGCCAGCGAATTTGGCGTCCAGTATGATTCCCTTGCCGATCTCGTGGCTTTTGGCCTCGCGCCGGCCATTCTCGTCTGGCATTGGCAACTCTTCAAATTCGGCAGAGTNGGCCTGGCGGCGGCCTTTATTTATATGGCCTGCGGCGCNCTNCGTCTCGCNCGCTTNAACGTCAACGCGGCGCAGACNAGCAAACGCTTCTTTATCGGGTTGCCCATTCCGGCGGNCGGATGCTCGATGGTAACCCTTGTTTTCTTCGCGTCCGCNTTGCCCGCCGCCGTNGAGCCGATAACGCCGTGGCTNGCCATATTTACGAGCGTCGCGGTCGGCATNCTCATGTTTAGCAGGGTCAGATACTTTTCTTTCAAGGAATACGATGTTTTTCAGGCGCATCCGGCGCGGAGCATGCTCTCTTTCCTCTTTCTCCTCGCCGTCCTNATCTCCTTNCCAAGACTGACTGGCTTTGTCTATTGCTTATTATACATAGCCTGGGGNCTGATTTACACCTATTATGTCATGCCGCGTCGCGACCGACGATCGATTGTCCCGCGATGAGTGTGGTTTTGCCAATATAGCCGCCAGGCGTTAGCCAAAAATCGATTAACCGCCAAGCTTAACCAATCCGGCGGGGGAAAATATGTCAGACAGGGTATATATCTTTGACACTACTTTGCGCGACGGGGAACAGTCCCCGGGCGCCACGATGAATCTTCAGGAAAAATTGCGTCTCGCGCGTCAGCTCGAAGTCCTGGGCGTCGATATAATCGAGGCGGGTTTTCCCGCGTCCAGTCAGGGCGATTTTGAGGCGGTCGCCGAGATTGCCAAAAACGCGGGCGACGTTCAGATCGCCGGCCTCGCCAGATGCGTGGAGCGCGATATAGATCTCTGCTGGGACGCGATAAAGGGCGCGAAAAATCCGCGAATTCACACCTTCATAGCGACATCGCCCCTGCATATGGAGTACAAGTTGCGCAAGACGCCGGAGCAGGTTTACGAAACCGCCGTCGCCTCTGTGAAACGTTGCGTGTCATACACGCCAAACGTGGAATTTTCCTGCGAGGATTTTTCCCGTTCGGATCTCGATTTTGTTTGCCGCATAGTCGGGGCGGCCATCGACGCGGGCGCGACGACAATCAATCTGCCCGACACCGTGGGCTACGCGCAACCCGACGAATTCGCCGCCAAGGTAAAATATGTCATGAAAAACACGCCCAATAGCGACAGGGCGATTTTCAGCGCGCATTGCCACGACGATCTGGGGCTCGCCGTAGCCAATACTCTCGCGGCGCTCAAGGTAGGCGCTCGTCAGGCGGAAGTTTCATTAAACGGCATCGGCGAGCGCGCAGGCAACGCCGCGCTCGAGGAAGTGGCCATGGCCCTGAAAGTCCGCAAGGATTATTACGGGCTGATCGATAATATTAAATCGGAGCAGTTGTATCCCAGCTGTCGTCTGCTCTCCATTATAATCGGCCAGCCGATACCTCCGAACAAGTCCATAACTGGCGCCAACGCTTTCGCGCATGAATCGGGAATCCATCAGGACGGCATGATCAAGCATAGGGAAACCTATGAAATCATGACCCCGCAATCCGTGGGACGGGCGACGACCAATTTGATTATTGGCAAGCATTCCGGGCGCAACGCGGTTCGGGGCAAATTCGAGAGTCTGGGCTACTCTTTGGACGACGAGCAATTAAATCAGGTATTCGAAGCGGTAAAAAGCCTCGCGGACAGGAAGAAGCGTCTGCATGACGAAGATCTGATGGCTCTTGTCCAACAGGAGATCTATCGCATCCCGGATCGGCTTAAATTGCGCCATGTAAGCGTGCAGAGTTCGGACGCCGGGGGCGTTCCGCCAACGGCCGCCGTATTAATGGACGTGGACGGCGAGGAAAAAAGCGGCGCCGGCTTTGGCGTCGGGCCCATCGACGCCTTGTTTAATGTGATTTCAGATCTGGTGAATAGGCAACCCGAACTTGAACAATACGCCATAAACGCGGTAACCGGAGGCATGGACGCTCTGGGCGAAGTTACAGTTCGCCTGGCCGAAAACGGCCTCAACGCCGTCGGCAGGGGCAATCATCCGGATATTTTTGTAGCCAGCGCGAGAGCTTTCGTCGACGCGCTCAATAATCTCGCCAAACGCGAGGCGCAGGGCGCGCGGATTCATTCCCAGGACAATTAAGCTATCGCATAAATATATGGACGCCGACAATGCAACAGAATCTTACTTATAAAATACTTCAGGCCCATACGCCCGAGCGGATTACGGAAGCCGGACAAATAGTCCAGTGCCGGGTCGACATGGTTTTGGCCAACGACATAACGGGGCCCTTGGCGATCCGTTCCTTCCAGGGGATGGGCGCCAAGAAGGTTTTTGACAAGGACAAAATCGCCCTTGTCATGGATCATTTCACTCCGCAGAAGGATATCGATTCGGCCAACCAGGTGAGGATTAGCCGGAAATTCGCCGAAGAGCAAAATTTGACGCATTATTTCGAAGGCGGCGATTGCGGCGTGGAGCATACGCTGTTGCCGGAACTTGGTCTCGCCCGTCCGGGCGATCTCATTGTGGGAGCGGACAGCCATACCTGCACTTACGGAGGCATCGGCGCTTTCGCCACTGGCATGGGCTCCACCGATATCGCGGCCGCTATGGCTTTGGGCGAAACCTGGCTTAAAGTCCCTCCGGTAATTCGCGTGATTTACGAAGGCGAGCTTGGCGAAGACGTTTCCGCCAAAGATTTAATGCTTACGCTCATAGGGCTTATCGGCGTGGACGGCGCGCTCTATCAGGGACTGGAATTCGTCGGGTCGGTAATCGATAAGCTCCCCATCGAAGGGCGCCTTACAATGGCGAATATGGCCATCGAAGCCGGAGCGAAAACTGGAATTTTCCCTATCGACGATTTGTTGCGCAAATGGTGCGCGGCAGAAGGGCATCCTACGGATCTGCGTCTGGAGGCGGACAAGGACGCCGTTTACGCGCGGACAGTGGAAATCGACGTTAGCGGACTCGAGCCTGTCGTAGCCTGTCCGCATATCCCCTCGAACGTAAAAAAAGTCTCCAGCTTGCCGCCCACCGAAATCCATCAGGTTGTCATCGGCTCCTGCACAAACGGTCGATACAGCGATCTCGAAGCGGCGGCGAAAGTTCTCAAAGGTCGCAAGGTAAAAAAAGGCGTAAGGTGCATTATACTTCCGTCCACTCCGAAGGTCTGGAAAAAGGCCCTGCGCGACGGACTGATTGAAATTTTCATGGACTCGGGATGCATTGTAGGCCCCGCGACTTGCGGCCCTTGCCTCGGCGGTC
>JAAUYY010000100.1 GCA_014804865.1 Desulfovibrio sp. | reverse complement strand
GCGATACTTGCGAGACTCTGGCCGAAATCCTGACCGGCGGAATAAATACCGATTCGGCGAAACTTCGGACGAATTACGATAAAATCGTCGAGGAGCGCGCGTCTCCGCCGACGGCTCGCTGCGAGTTTGTCTGGCAAAGGCATCCGGCGCACAAGGCTTACGAAGACGCTCAAAAGGTTCAGGAGTCCGCCAAACAAAACTGGAGTTACGCCGCGCATCATGTCATAAGCAGCGGACAAGTCGTCGAGAAAAATCCTGAAATTATATCGCTCTTCAAGGCTTTTGGCTACGATATAAACAACGCGGAAAACTGCGCTATGCTACTCGGCGTAGCGTCAGACGGCTCTTTTAAAGGATTGGCCGGGGACGAAAAAACTGTTTATAGCTACGATCGTATGGCTTACGGCAGGATGCAGTGGCACGTAGGCCATCACAAATATACGCTAACGGAGGAAATAAAAAACAGGATCGGCGATCAAATGGTCATGCGCAAACAGTCTATGCCGACGGAGCTTGAGGCGGGGGTGGGGGAAGACGGGACGCCGGATTTAAGAAATCTAAAATGCTACGCCGAATTATTGGCGCTAGAATTACAAATTTGCATTCTGCCGTGGCAAAGATACAGAAATAAAATATGTCCCCGGGACGCTCTCTCCGCCAATCCGTCCCCCGAACAGGCGCGTTTGCGCGAAGATTTTTTTAGTCAAATAAACAGTCTCGCCGATAGGATAAGGAATAAACTCGCGGCCTTTTCCGAAAAGCCGCATCACAGCTTTCCGTGGTATGTGTCGATGGCCGCGTGGCTATTCGCCTATAATATATTGCATACAAGTTATATCATAGCCGTCACGCGAGCTGAAAAGGGCCTCAGGCTTCAAAAATTCAGGCTCAAGCGTCATGGAAACACGCTCAAAAAGCCGAAGGATCCCGCGACAATCGGCCCCGGCGACGTAAAAACGGTTACAGTCGAGCCAGCGGGCGAGATCGTTTTTAATAACAGGAATCCCGATCTGGCGGAAATTGTAAAATGCGTCGGCTTTTGCGACAAGGTCATTTTTTTCGCCATGCCCGAGTCCCTTATGGACGAGACTACGAATTCGATGGGCGACAACGAGGCTATCGGATTCGCGATTGATAAAAAATTTATTTTACAGCTTCAATCCGACGATCCTATCGACGCGGAGCTAGAGAGGCGCGGAACCGAAGTTCTTGTCTGGATTGGGAATAAGGATCTGAATTACGCCATGCGTGAAAGCGACGGGCGCAAAGCCAGGAAAGAAGCGGCTGTCAAGAAATTTGCGGCGGGCGGAGGCCTATGATATATTATAACGCGTTCGCGTACTCATCGATCGCGGAATTTGCCATGCCGGGCGACGACCTGGAATGTGTATGCGACGCCTGCGCACTGGGCGACTGGCAGTATCTGGATCGAACGCCGATAGAAGTCGGACTTGAGCCTGAAGGCGGGCTAATGTTTCCGGATTTTATAGTCTATCTTGATCGCGTTCCTCTGGTGTCTCTGAAATTGCGTCAGGCTTTGGACGAGTTTGGTATCGATAACCTGTTTTATAAGCCGGTNAGTCTGGTCGAGAGGGATNTGGGTTTGCGCGAGCAGTACTGGATGGCGCTCCCTCCGCGNATCNANTGTCTGGACTGGGACGAATGCGATCTCGAGGAAATAAGTCCGGCGAGTTTTCCGGGATGGGTTAAGACATGGAAGGCGAAAAAAATTGTCGTCGATCCGGAAAAGACTGGGCGTTATTCTATATTCAAGACGCCTCCGAACACGGCGAATCAGGAAATTATCGTCAGGCGAGAGTTGAAGGAATTTCTGGAGCCATTCGGCTTTATAAATCTGAATTTTTATCCACTATAACGAGGGCGAAATGAGCGATACGCTAAAGATTGTTAAACAGACAAACAAGACTATTCTTTTTGAGGAGTTTACGGATCGGTCGGACGAGGAAGTTCCAAGTTTATACGACATTATNGAAAGCTCGCTCGCTAGCGGGACATTTAACCAGGATCCTTTTTATCGCAAGATAGACGACAANCTCGTAGTTCGAAGCTTCGACGAATTTGTAAAAAAATTCGCGCCAAAGGTTTACGAATACGAGACTCTCGTCAACGGCGTCCCCGTCTTTTCCTACACTACGGACAAACAGGAAGCGGCGAAGTTTAACGCGCGTCTCGTAAAAATCGACGGGCATCCATTTTACCATATGCTTGTCCGGATGTATTCCCAGAAAGGCGACTCCAATATGTCCAATCTGGATTTNCCGGAGGACAAGATAAAGGANATGCTTACCCCAAGGGCGCAAATGGAAGAAGTTTACGANACGCGGCGAAAATTGCGNTCTCTGGCTATCGAATACGCGAAGGCCAAGGAAGAGGGGAAAAACGCGAAACCTTNCGCCCAGGGCATATATAAGTGTCGCCAGCAAATACAGGAAAAATTCGGCTCTTCGCCGCGGGCTCTGCTGGCTTTGGCTATTACCGAGGGCGAGAAGAAGATCGAGAATCTGAAAAAGGAGATCGCCGCCAGTGAAAACGCGGGTTCGGGGGAATCTGTCTCGCGAGCCATTGGTCGTCTGGCCTTCGATAAAGACGGAAAACTCACGGTCATCGAGATACCCCGGGACGCGGGCAAGACGGAAACGGCGGCCGACGCGAAAGCTCTNGAAAATCAGGCTGTAGGAAAAGTCCTGGCCATTGTCGAAAAGGACGTTCGCGAGAGCGGGCCAGCGGACGAGTTCAGTCAGGATCTGGTCATTTCGGCCTACGCTCCGCCAGTGAGCGCCGAAGTTCCCTCCGTCNCCGAGATGCGCGAGAGCCTGGCGAAACTGGAGGCCAATCTCGAGGTCTATCAGGACGTCTATCGCCAGGCGCAGGAGGCCTTCATAAAGGCTCTGGCCGACGCCGCGCGGAAGATGCTCTGCGTCAAGGTCTTCTTCGATCACGCGACGGTAAAAGGCGGAAGCGACGGCAGATTTTCGGCCGGACTACTCGTAACCAACTGCAAGGCTTCCAAGTTTCTGGCGGACGACGACGTTAAAAAGAGATTCGCGACAGTCATGGAGCGTCTGGGGCACGCNGGCGAAGGCAAGAAAACATGGCTTGGCATCTTGCCCGACGTAAAGACGGAGAGCGCGGATGACATTGAGGATATCGATGATATCGATGCTCCGTTGCCCAGGGGCGGAGAAACCAGGAAAGCGAAAACGGTTTCGAACGAAGTGGATATAACGGCGGCCTTGAGCGTCCTCAAAATCATGGACGATTCCGGCATCCTGACCGTTTTCAATTTCGANCCGGACAAGTCGAACAGCTTCGCGGGATTATCCGCGGAAGGCGTCGAGAGAATGGAGGATCTGCTCGTCGATGTCGATAATTCGCACGCGGTTCTCGCCTATCCCAATTTTACGGTGATGGACGAGGGAACAGCGAATATCNCCGGAGCNAGGATCGAGGTTCCCGCCGTTTATGTGTCCGCTTCCTATGTCGCGNCCGCGCTTATCGCCGCTAGTCAGGACGCGGCGATTCTCGAGGCGAAGGCTCTCGGCGACAGACTTATCCAGGGCAACGCTTGCGCTCGCGTCGATCTCGAGGACGACGCGCTCATAAAGGCCTTGCCAACCAAATTTAATCGAGAATTGGCCTACGCGTGGCCGTCGGATATCATTCCGCGCATTGTAAAGCGCAATTTCGGCTTTGTATTCTGCGGCGATCCCAAACGNGATCTGAAGACTAAAGCTCCCATTCAGACCAGCTATATCTTGCAGGCGCGGACTCTAAAGGAAGAAGACGGGAAATATCAGCCGGTTTACAGAACTCTAACGCAGGATTTCATCGACGCCTATCTGCGGGAGTTTTCGGACGGCGAGTATATTTCCGAAGCNAAGATTCCCGATATGGTTAAGCACTTCAACGCCTGGATTAACGAGGGCGGGAGCGACAAAAACGTTAATAAGATAAATGTCCCGCTCCAGAACGGCGAGAAGATAGAAGTCATCGAGGAAGACGGGAACAAGATTTTCATGCTCACTTTAAAGAGCGGCAAGGTCATGATCAAAAAGAAGATCAAGACGCAAAAAGCGGGGGAATAAAATAAATGACGCATTTCAAAGTTACGATCAGCGGCGGCGACAATCCCATCGAATTGGGCGCGCAGGTGAAAAAGGTCGAGACCTTCATGGACACGATCAACAATGACACGCAGAGCAAATCCGGCGGAATGCTGGCCAAGCTCGAGATCTCGGGCGACATTCGCTCGCAGGACTCGGCTATCTTCGTGGAGCTATTTAAGTGGGCTAAGGACTTTAAAGACAAGACGCAGTANCGCAAGGTCGAGGTGGAAGTCGGCGCGGCCGAGGATTCCATTTTCCGGCGTTACGAATACGACAAGATGTTCGTCGTGGACTATAAGGAAACTTATGTCGGCGAGGGCAGGGAGCATGGAAGTTTCATTCTGAATCTTACGCAACAGGACGACAACTGGGGCGGCGTGGAGTCCTTCCCTCAATAGCGCTATATGCAAATTAGAGACGTCGACCGGACGGCGATTAGCGAATTCAGTCTCGAAAAAGCGGCGGGGCGTCATGGCGTCTGTCGCTTCCTTCTGCGTCTGCCTCCCGACGNCTGTCGGGACTGGCTNTCTCGCGTCGGCTCCGTCGCGGCCATAACGACCGATCCGCCGGAGGAAAAGCCGCTTTTTTTCGGGANNATCGANCGCGCGACGCTTAAAACGACCCCGAGCGGCTCCTCCGTCGCGGTAGAGGCCCGCTCATGCGCCGTGTCGCAAATGGAGCCNAAACGNCGGCGCTTTTTTCAAAAANACGGCAAGAAGTTCGGCGATATTCTGGACGCCGCGAAACTGGATATGGGCGACTGCGCCCTGGAGATAGATCGAGACTTAAAGTCGATGGANTGCGAGCCGCCTATCCTGCAAAACGAGAGCAATTACGATTTCATTCGGCGCCTGGCGCGGGCTACNGGTCGGAAATTCTGGGTAATAGATACCATGGAGGATAGTCCCGNTCTCTCGGCCAGCTTTTGCGTCGACAAGTCCGCGAAAAAATTCGACGCGGACAAGATTCTGGATTTGAAAGAAACAAATACCGTCGGAGGCAAAAGATTCGAGCTGACGAGTCGCGAATACTGNGCCCTCGGGAGAATCGCTTCGCCTCCCGACGGAAAAGGCAAATTTGTAGTCGCGAAACTATCGTTGAAGCTGGAAAACGGCAGAGACGCTTATCGATATGTCCTCGAAGAGTTTTCGGAAGAGGGCAAGCCCTATGAGGCGCCGATCGAAGAGGCGATCGTAATTCCCGGAAAGATCGCCGACGCCGCCGATCCGGATAATTTGGGGCGAATTCGCTTCGCCGTCGATCCGGCCTTCGCCGAAGACGCGGACGACGATCGAATCTGGATCCCCTGGCTTTCTCCTTATGTCGGGACAAAGGCGGGGATGGTCTTCGTTCCCGAAAAAGACGATCCGGCCGAGCTGGTTTTATGGGGCGGTCGCGTCTCGGCGCGAGGCGCGGTTCGCGCGATCGAGTTGCCCGAAGAAGCCTGCGAGGTCGCGAACAAATACCTCGGCAATAATTTTACGGAAAGGATCATTTGGAANNTANGGNGCNNTCGNGTCTCNGCNCGAGGNGACNNTTNGCGCGATCGANTTGCNCGANGAAGCCNGACNANNTCGNGANCAAATACCTCGNCAATANNNNTACGGANNNNATCATTTGNNAAGACGNCNNTNTNGCAGCTCNAGCTCNNGAGACANTTNCNTNATTCTCACGCCGNACGAANATCTGNGNNCNAANGTCNAAAACGCCTCGATTTTTCTCGATAAGGACAATATNGGCGCGAAGGCCAAAGACATTTCCCTGAACGCGTCGGGAACGGCGAGCGTCGGCAAGAAGGTGGAGCTCGGATGAACAACGAATCGCGCCTGAGCGCGGATGTTGAAAGGATTTTTCGCGANTCTCGTCTTGATCCCCAACTCAAACGACCGGTCATGGAGAGTCTGCGCGAGATCGCCTTGAGACAGGACAATCTCGCCGAAGANTTGCGAGTAGCCTGGGATAAGGAACGCGACGCGTCCGTCGAACTGGAGCGGAGCGATTTTCCCATTTATACNACGCTCTGCGATTCGTCCNGGATAAAAACTCTNAACGCCTACGGTTTTTTTGAAATCCCCGCGACTAGACTAGGCCAGTCTTTCGCGCCTCTCGACCGCNTCTTTTTTCTGAACGTCCCCTACGACGACTTCGCGGATTACTGCGAAAGGCGCTTTACGGGCGCGCTCCCCGACGGTAAGCCCGTCGAATACGAGCTGTTTCCCTATTACGGCTTCGCGGAGGTCGAGCGAAGCCTGGCCCT
Organism: Desulfovibrio sp.; assembly: GCA_014804865.1. The sequence goes on along the minus strand of JAAUYY010000100.1, from coordinate 5,425 downwards.
GCTCTGGCGACTTTACGGTTTTAAGTTCATGAAGCCTTTTTCGCCATGGGCCAGACGCGCGGTCGGTTTGCGAATATACGGCGACGAAGATAAAGATCTGGATTTGCGTTTGTCCGAAAATAACCTTGNCGACAAGCTCCTGCTTGACAAGAGTCTGCTCTGGAACATCGAAATTCGGCCCGACGAGCGAGCCTCGGAAAATCGTCGCGTCTCGCCGAGAGAAAAAACGACGCGTCGACATTATTTTTATAGCGGTTTGGACGGCTTTCTCTCTCTTTGGCCTTTGCCCGAAGAAATTGTCTCCGGACGCGCGGAGCCGGAGGAAATAGACGTTGTCGAAATAGGCGAGAATGTCGTCCTCTCCTCGGACAGGCTCTTCGAAACCCATGATTGCTGGAAAATCGCTTTTCATGAGGACGCGCAGACGGATACGCGAATTTTTAGCAACGCGGTCGGCGACCGGTTCAGGGGCGCGCCCGTTAGCAAAGCGCAGTTTAATCGCCTGCTCTCCGGACTGTCCAACGACGANTATGGATGTCGNCTGGCGGAAAAATCCGGGAAGGTTGTCGCGCGCTATTCGAAATGGCACAGATCGGCGCCTCNGGATCGTCTCGCGGTCTCGAAAGGAGACGTAATAGACGTCGAATTTTTCGCGAAGGGCGGCGATCCCCTGTTTTTATCCGACTACGCCAACTGGGTTCTGGAGGAACTGGAGCGAACGGCTCCCTTTTTCGTATGGAGGGGAATTCGCGCGTGAGCTGGCTCTGGGAAAATTACCGCCGCGACGGAACGTATAGGGTAGCNTGGCGCCCCGCGGAGCCGTCCCTTGAAATAGGCTCGGATCCTTTCGCNGTAAATCCCCTTATTCGTTTTTCGACCGTCTTTTTGCCTCTGGCCGAAGCGGAGGAGCGGGGGCGTCCGCCCGAGCTTGAAGACGCGCTCCTGCGCTTTTTGGCTCGCCTTGACATAAATAGCGGGCTGGATCGGCGCGAACTNGCCCTGCGTCGGCTCGACCGCGAGCTGCGGCGCGGATGGTGGGGCGAAGAGACTGGCGCGACGTATCTTNTTCTNACAGANGAAGAAAAACTCGTCGCGCTAAATTTGCTGTTCGAGCGCGAAAAAGGTTCGAATCTCGGCCTCGATCGGGCATTAAGTCAATTTTTTCCGGGCTCGCGCGCCTATAAAGTCGAAAAGTCCGGAGATATTCTCATCGCTCTTCCGAAAGAGGAAACGCCGNNAGACTCGCGCANGCTCGCCTTTCTCCTCGATCTTTTTCTGCCCCTTNGNCAGATCGTTCATGTNTCCTGGCTANATACTCCCTGTCTGCTCGACGAACTCGACGCGACCCTGGACGCGTGTTATTTATATTAANTAAACGTCAGCCTCNCGCCGCTCGCTTTTCTAAAAATGNCAGACTCCCGACGAAGCGGGAGTCTGTATTGGGAATTGGCGCGAGTTAAATAATAGAGCGGCTTTCTTGTTTCGTCGCTCGCGGCGGGGCTTCTGTCAGTTCGGCGATCAAGGCGTCGAGACCTTCTTGCCAATCGTCCGTNTCGTAGAAATCGAGNATGGGAAAGAGGCCGTTTAGCAACTGGATTTTGAGATCATTCGACNTCGCGAAGCGGGCCAGGAATCGCTGAAGGACGGGGAGCAAGGTCGGCCTTTCNCCAAAAGAAGCNGCCATCGCGTATTCAGCCTGAATATAGTCGACTCCCTGAAGGTATTTTAACCACGTCTCGATCGANGGCTGNGCGTCGCGATTAAGGNAACTGGCCTCGCGGAGGTTCGCGGGATCCAGAATTTTAGAGCGACAGAGNACAAGATCTCCGGAATCGGGGGTTAATTTCCATTCTATATCCCATGAGTTTTCGTCGGCTCTGGCGATGGTCAGGAAACGCCAGTTTCCTTTGGGAGGAATCTCCAAAGGGAGATCCTCCCGCGACCATCCCAGGGCGCCTCCCAGCTTGAAGACGCCCTTGCCAAGGATTAGCTCGCCTTCGCGCGGTCGAACTTCGAGTCCTTCGATTATTCCGTCCGATAATCTCCCCGTCGCGCATTTTTCAATTAGAAAATGAGCGAGGGAAAAATCGCGGTTCAGCATGGCCGCTTCGAGCAACATTCCTTTGCCGTAACGNGCGAAGGGAGTTTCGAGACGCATATCAGTCTAGCCCCGACACATTGAGCTTAAGCGGCTCGGGTGTAGTCATGTAGGCGCCCTTGGCCGCGTCCCAGTAATAGGGCCNGAACTCGTAGCGCGGCGAGGAGCCTTCTTCNAATTGCTCGACCTGAATAAGCACGGCGGGATCGTCGGGATCGGCGCCCAGCCCGTGGAAAAGCTCGCCCCAGCGTTCTTCGGCTTTTGCCTGTTCTTCTTCGNTTAATGGATGCGACATATCTTCGCGACGGAAATTCAACGTTCCTTCCATCTCGATGTTTTCGTCGTATTTTGTGCCGAAATTCTCGGTCATGTCGTCCGCGAGATCGCGAACTACGGCGCCATAGGCTCGATCCATCGGCGAATTTTGTTCTATTAGCCAGCCTTCGCCGCTTTTCCTTTCCCAGTTGTAAACGCCGTTGATCAGCGGCTGATTTCCGCTTCCGAAGCGACAGAAGTTCTTGAGCGCTCGGGTNGTCGCTACCTGATTGGCGTTTTTCAGGCAGCCTCTTGAGATATGCGAAAGGAAATTCGCCGCGCCAGTAACGCAACAGATCTTTTTCTCCTCGGCCAAAATGCGCTGGAAGCGACTCAAGCCCTTGTCGCGCCAGGCGCGATCTTCCTCNTCGATCATCGATCTGGGAACAAAGAACGAAAGCGCTTCGTTAAANANNGGNATATTNGTCGTTTGGCCGACGAAGCGNACATTAAAGAATGAGGCCTCGCCGCTCAGATCGGCCTGAATATTGAGTTGTCTGTGNATGCGCGAAATCTCCTTGAAGATGATCGGTCGGAAGAGCTTGTCCAGCTCGTAACTATGAAAGACTAGCTGGTCGCGGAAATTGGCCGCGTAAACAGGCTCCAGAGGCGCGGAAACGTTCTCGCGCATATAAAAGACGGCTTCCGGCGCGTCGGGCAGATCCAGGAGATTTACTGTTTTTGGCGCGTTGTCCGCGAAAATTGTTATTTTAAGCGATTCGGCCAGTTGCCAGANNGNGCTGNNNTTGGCGCGTTGTCCGCGAAAATTGTTATTTTAAGCGATTCGGCCAGTTGCCAGACCGCGCTGCGGTTGCGATGAATTTTCTCCCAGGTCGCGCGATCCAGATCGGAGCTGTTCTTTTCGTTGGTCGGGAATAGCTCCTCGATCTTTTTCGCTATTTCTTCGAACTTTTCATAGGCCAGATTATGTTGAACCACCGGGATTTGATCGACCGGAATGGAGTTGTCGCGGGATTTGTTGTAAAGTTCCCAGAAAATATTGTCCTGCTCCTGGGATATTAAGTTATCGATGAGATAACGCTTTCTGGTCTCCAGCGCGGGATCCAGACGCGCGAAAATTTCGGGATAGACAATTTCGCAGACGCGCATTTTTATGTATTCGAAGAGCAGGGCGGTAAGATCGACGCCGCCGAATTTGTCGTTGCCGCCTCGGAGCGGCTCGTCGGTCTTCATGGTTATGCCTCCTCCTTCTCTTTTAGGAGAAAGCAATTCGATGCCCCGGAGGAGCGTGGCGTCGGTGGAGCCGCCGCCGCAGTCGATAATGAGATAACTCAAGGGTTTGCCGTCGCGGTCTCTTTTTTTGTCGTCCTTCTGGCCGCTCCAGAATTTTTCCACGTTGCCGGACAGGAAATGATAAAGCGGGGCTCTCGCCTCGTCCAGTTTCGTCTTGATATTTACGAAGCCAAGTTTCTTCAGGATATGCTCGAAGGCCTTGCGTTGCCTCTCCGGCGAAGCCACGGGCAGAGTGATGTGAATATTTTTGAAATTGACGCCGAAATATCGCTTGCTCGTGTCCACGAGAAATTTCAGATACTCGGTGACGATTTCCTCGTTGCTGAACTCGCGGGCGCGACCGAGCTGATCGAAACAGCGCTCTTTCTTGTCCAGATCGCGGAGCCTGTCCTTTACATCCGTGATAAAATGACCTTTCTCGGGATTCCTTTTCGCCCATTGCGCCGCGTCGAAGCCGCAGAGCCAGTCCGCTTCGCTGTCGCTAATTATTTCGCGCAGGGCCATCGCCGTCGGCACGACGCTCTTCTGGGAATTTCCCTCGCCCGCCGGGAAATGCGTGTAATACATATCGCGCCGCGGGTCGGTTTTTTTGAAGCAGGCTAAAGTATGGCTCTTGTTGGGATCGATGGACAGGGCGCAGGCGGAAAACGACGTGCCAAAATCCATGCACAAGTCCATATGTTCGCCGTTCAGGAGCTGGCGAACGTGAAAGGGAACCTCTTTCGATGAAATCGGGAGCAGGGCCGCGATCTCGTCGAGAAGATTGGCGTCGGAATTTTCGTCCCACTGGGCGAAAGTGTCCAGGTTGGCGAGAATTTTGTCCGTCCACGCGAAATTGTTTTCCTCGCCGTATTCGATGATCGCGTTGTATTCTTCGCCCGGGACGAGCTTCGCCATATTTTCGGAGTTAATGACAAGGGAGGCGCGGAGCTTTTTGTTCTTTTCCAGCTCGAAAAAGCTTTCCTCGTTAGCTCCGTCCTTTTCGATCAGGAGTCCTTCGGCGACCGGAATCAGGGAGCTGTCGCGGATTATCGCGCGTCTATAGACGAAAATGACATGGGGAAACTTGTTTTCAAAAAAAAGATTGATTTCGCCGACCCTGACGGGGAATTCGCGATAGATCCTGATCGAGGTAGGCTGAAAATTAAATTCCAGCATTTATGTCTCCTTATTATAAACTTATCAATTATTAACTTAGCGCAAAAATTAATAAACTATATTTCGATAATGACGTCGTCTTGCTCGTCTATGCGTTTAAGAGTCTCTTCCTTTTCCGCTTCGCAGGCCGAAAGCTCCTCGGGGTTAAGCCAGAAAAAGCGCTCCCAGGCCGTGTTGTCCGGCTCGGGCTGGGAAAATTTTTTCAGCAGGCCAACAGGATCGGCGATCTTCGCGTTGGCGAGGATCGTCTGGATGGCTTCGCGCGCAAGTTCCAGATTCATGTCGTTTAGAAAGCTTCCGAGCGAGGCCCATTCCCTGGGCAGTTCGTCCCACGAATCGTCGGCCAGCTCCAGGATAAGGGCGAGGCTTCGACGCAATTTCTCTTCCGGCGTTTTGGCGGGACGAGCGTCGCCTACCGGGCGCGCGTGCGCGAACTGACGCGCCAGGGCGGGGAGCAGACGGTAGCGCATGGCCGCCCTGGGCCTGAGAAATACCGCCGCGGCCATATCTTCCGGTATCCTCCGCGAGCTCAGTTTCTTGATGATCTGCAGATTGGACATTTTATGGGCTTTTTTGTCGCGGGGATTGGTCTCCGCGTCA
>JAAUYY010000099.1 GCA_014804865.1 Desulfovibrio sp. | reverse complement strand
ATGGACGCTTTCAGCCGCGATCGACATAAAGAAGCTCTATAAAATAGCCGACGCTGACTTCTGGACAGATTCGCCTATGGCGCTTATAAAATCCTCGCAAGGCATTAAGCGAAAAACTATGGCATCGGGAAAGCGCGATGAATAATTTTAAACCCTTGAGCATAGTGGGCGTCGCCGCGCCCGAAGAAAAGGATCCCCCCCTTCTTCCCCTATATCTTAATCCCGTTCAAGCCGGGTGGCCATCTCCGGCGGAAGATTATATCGACTCTGAAATCAATCTCCACGAATTAATCGTCAGCAACTCGGCGGCGACCTTTTTCCTGCGCGCGGCCGGCGACTCGATGATCGAATGCGGCATTCATGACGGCGATCTTCTCGTCGTCGATCGATCCCGCGAAGCCCTCCATAACCGCGTGGTAATCGCCGCGGTCGACGGAGAACTCCTTGTTAAACGCCTCCAGCGAAGAGGGAAACGGACATTTTTAGCGCCCGCTAATCCCGAGTATCCGGATCTCGAGATAACAAATCTCGAATATGTTCATATCTGGGGAGTAGTTACCTATGTAATACATAAATTATAATTCTCCATTCCATACCAGATCTCGACGCGGAATCCGCTCCCACGCGAAAAGCCGAATCAACTCCGCGAGCGATACGGATCGATCCGTCTCCGACAATCCTCCAATAAAGGCCAGTCGCCCTATAATCCGCTCCGCTGTCCAGCCCTTTTCGCGAAGGGCCGCGACGCTTTCCGATTTATGCCTTTTGGCCAGCCTTTCGCCGTTGGGCGCGAGCAATAACGGAATATGAGCGAAGCTGACTGGCTTGTCTCCCAGAAGACTCCGGATATATATTTGCGCCGGAGTCGAATCGACAAGATCGGCGCCGCGAACTATCAACGACGCGTCCAGGAGAAAATCGTCGACCGCTGTCGCGAATTGATAAGAAAAAACATTGTCCGACCGCAAAGCCGCGATGTCGCCTCCGCAATTTGCGCTACGCCTTTCGCCCAACACGAGATCTCGAAAGCGAAAATCGCTGTCCGGCGTCTTGATTCTCAACGCGAATTGGGAATGGGTTAAAAGTTTGGCGGCTCTCTCTTCGTCCGTAAGATCGCGACAGGTTCCGGGATAGTTCGCCGCCAGGTCGCCCCGATTCGGAGCCGAAGCCATCGCCCGCAATTCCGCCCGCGAACAAAAACAAGGATATACTAAGCCTCTATCCCGCAAATTGTTTAGGACATTCGCATAAAGTTCGATCCGATCGCTTTGGCGCGTCGGCTTGCCGTCCCAGTCAAAACCAAGCCACTTCAGATCCCGAAAAATAGCTTCGATATATTCTTGACGCGATCTGGGCCCGTCGATATCGTCGACGCGCAAAATAATCCGACCGCCGGAACGCCTGACCGCGAGCCAGCAACACATGAAACTCCATATATTGCCCGGATGCAGCAAACCAGTCGGGCTAGGCGCCAAACGACTTATTTCCATAATAACTCGCCGCTCTATTAAAATCCTGATTTAAAATTTTCGCGAAACGCCTCTCCCGAAGATTCTCGTTTGGGAAAAGCGTTTTGCGCCAAGGGATTCGCGTTTCAAAAAATTTAAAGGCCCCTTTTCGCGGAGTCGAACATAGCCCTTATAATTCCGAACTAAAGCCGAGTTCCGAAATCGTCGCATAATTGAAAAGTCTAAAAATTATTCGCTCTTCGCGCGCGACAATCCGCGACTAACGCGAGCTTCGAAAAAGAAAACGCGGCTCGACGGAGCCGCGCTGTCCATATCTTTAATCCCGATTTTACGATCTGCGGGATGACGTCTTCTTTTTGCTTTGTTGCGAAGCTACGGACGCCTTGCCTGTCTTCGCGCTTTTCGCGCTCTGCGCGGACTTGTTTTGCGCCTGGCGCTGCGCGACGGTATTTTTGCCGTTCTTTTTGTCGTTTTTCGCGGAACGCTTCGCCGCGACGGGCGCCGATTTGGAGGATTTGGAATTTTTAGCGACGGTCGCTCTGGAATTTTTGGAGTTCTTCGCGACCGACTGCGCCGCTTTAGACTTTTTGGAATTCCTGGTTGCGACCAAATTATTGGATCTTTTATCTTTTTTCGCGCCGACCGCGGATTTCGCGTTTTTCTTCGCCCCGTTCTTGGCGATAGACTTGTCGCTTCTGGAGGCTAATTTTTTAGCGGAGATATTCGACTTCTTTGCCTTTGTTACATTTCTGGCAGGCCATTCGGAGAAGGAAGCTTCGTTTTTAGCCGTTACTTTGAGCGCGCCTCGCTGGAAAAGATACTGCTCCAGTCTGCTTTCGGCGTCCGCGACCACATTGGACGTTTCGCCCGGAACAACTCGTCTTGCGCCCAGAAGAGTCGAATTAAAATATGGCTCGTCAAGAGAGCTTATACGCACATGGGAGCGCTTGCGGGGGCTATGGACAAATTTTNCGTCGNCAATATAAATTCCNGTATGATAGCCGCGCTNGGGATGTCTGAAGGCCACGATGTCTCCCTCGCGCATATCCTCGATATTGTTTATTTTCTCGCCTACGGCTGATTGTTCGCGAGCTGTGCGCGGCAAGTCCACGCCTACGCTGTTATAAGTCCATTTAACCAGGCCTGAGCAATCAAACCCGCCCGGTTTTGAACCGCCGAGCACATAGGGGGTGCCAAGCGCTGTTTTAGCTTTCCGAACGAGCCTTTTAGCCATTTTAGGATCGTTTTCTTTGCGAGCGACCGTTTTTGAGGCTTTCCCTCGAACCTGTTTGCCGTCGGGAATTTTAGTCGCGCTTTCCTCCGCCGGAGCCTGAATCGCGTCCTCATTGACAGTCTGTGGAGTCGCCGTTTCCTCAGNCGTTTTAGCGCATCCAAAAACAAGCGCGGCTCCAAAAAGCAATGCGCACAAATTCAGACCCTTTGCCATGAAATCCTCCAGTATAATACGAAATTTTTTGCGTCGGAAAGATTCGGACAGAGCCTCATCCCTTTATATTAAGGACAGACCCCATAGCGTCATCAATGCTCGTTATGACGCGGGCGTTGGCTTCAAACGACCGCCGCGAGATTACAAGATTAGCGAATTCTCTTGCAAGTTCCACGCCTGAAGGCGCTAAAGAGGTGTCGTCCGCTTCCATGCCGGACGCGCGACCTTCGCCCTCGGGCAAAACTGCCGCTTCGACGCCATTGTTAACCGCGCGATATTCCGTTCTCAAAGGATGGAAATCATCCGTCGAAATATTCGCTACATTATGGGCGACGACTCCGACTCCAGTCGCGTAGGCGTTTAAGGCGCCCGACGCGGCGAAGAGCGCGCGGCTTAAACTCCCTGACTTCTCCATGACCTCTTCCTTAAAGAAGAGATTAACATAAATCGAAGGGCCGCGCAAACCGTAGGTTTATATCAGCCTCTTTTCGCCCCAGTAGAGCGCTGGGCGTGTTGCTTGCGTTTGGGAGTCGCTTTGGACGCGCTCTTGCGGGCGGAGGCCTTTTTAGCCGCGATCTTGGCTTTTTTTCGCGCGGCGGACTTCGCCAGCGCGGCTTTCCGACCCACGGATTTAGGCGCGGGCAAGAGCGACGGAGAGCTGGCGAAAGTCGGAATTGGCCGACGATTTCTTTTTTTCAGGAGACCCGCTTCCCTTCCAGTTTTCAGCGGATCGATTCTCTTTTCGTCATAGGGAATTGAATCCAGCGCTTGCGCCAGAGAGACAGCCTGATTGTCGCAGACAAGAAATCCGGCGTCCAAAAGACGACAGGCCTCCGCGCTCCGCGCGAAAGTATCCGGGGCGCCCAGGATCACGGCGAGGAGCCTCCGACCGTTTTTCGTGGCCGTAAAGATTAAATTGTACCCCGACGCGCGAATCCATCCCGACTTTAGTCCGTCGGCGCCCGGGTATTGATCGAGGAGCGGATTTTTATTCCAGGTGCGATAGCCGGCGTGCTCCATGATTTTTGTATTATGCATCTCTAGGGAATCCGGATAAGCGCGAAGATACGCTCGGGCAAGAGTCAGCATATCCCTGGCCGTAGTATATTGATCTTCGGCGGGGAGACCGTGAGGATTTTTGAAATGGCTATTTTCCATGCCTAGCTCGTTCGCGCGAGCGTTCATCATCTTTACAAAATTTTCCGCCGATCCGCCCACTGTTTCGGCTACCGCGTAACTCGCGTCGTTGCCGGAAGAGACGGCCATGCCGAGGAGCAATTTCTTTAGGGGAACCGTTTCGCCCGCGCGCAGCCCCATAACGGAGCCGCCGGCGCTCGCCGCGGCGCGACTTACGACGACGCCGTCGTCTTCCTTGACGAGTCCGTCCCTGATGTAATCCATGGCCAGAAACATGGACATGACTTTAGTAAGAGAGGCGGGAGGAATGCGTTGATCCGGATTCTGCTCAAAAAGGATGACGTCGTTGTCTAGATCGAAAACTATCGCCGAGCAAACCCCAACCAGACTCGCCGGAGGAATGGCGGGCGCGGAGAAAACCGCGCTCGAGGCAAAAAAAACCATGACGCTAATAAGCGCCTTGAACATACGGATCATGGACTCTCCCAAATGAAAATGTGCCCGAAGACTTTTCGGACGCGGGGACGGATGTCTCGCCGCCGCTCGATCGGAATTGTCAAAACGAAAGCGGCCAAATTTGGTCGGCTCGATCAGGCGGAAAAATTACTTTAGGAGCTTCGCGCGGCGGGGGCAAGACAAAATTTTTTAACCGTCAGTTCCCAGGCGCCGCGCCATCGGGAGGAAGTCAAACAATGAGCGCGCAAAATCTCGCGGAACATTGCGAACTCGCGCGGTCTCATCCGCGAGCTTGCGCGGGGTTCGAGTCTCGACCGCGCCGATTATTATATATGATCAATTTCTCGCCAAGGCGCGAAATCGCAGTTAATAGAACCTCGCTCCGTCGCGGAGGGTCGTTCCAGGCGAAAGTTGCTATAGGAGGCCGCGAAGGGTAAAAAAAGACGATCCCGCGGGATCGTCCTAAAAAGCGAAAATTTTGATGACAAAAATTAATAACGCTGCGTCCTTGGCGCCCTGGGCTTGGCCTCGTTGACGCGAAGCGTGCGTCCGCCGAAGGAAGTGTTGTCCAGAGCTTCGATAGCTTTTTCAGCTTCCGCGTCGTCCATTTCAACAAAACCAAAGCCGCGCGCGCGACCGGTGTCCCTGTCACTGACCAGCTTTACATTGAGCACATTGCCATAGGGAGAAAAAAGCTCGCGAACTTCTTCTTCCGTAGCCGACCAGGGCAGGTTTCCGACATAGATGGATTTAGACATGAAACAACCTCTTAAAAAAACCTTTAATCTCCGCGTTTGCTCCAACAACCCTTATTGCCGGAACGCGGCGCGTAGAGCCAACAAAACACTTTTTTATTTATTTGTCAATAAGCGCGACCTAAAAACGGCGATTTAACGCCATAATCCCGAGGAGAAGAGCGATCTTCCGAACGAATCCGGAGGGAAAGATCAGCCGACTTTCGTTCGCGTATATATCTTCTCGCTATTAAAATTTTAACTTCGCTCGTCGCGCTGAATATGACAATCGCGATTTGACTAATCCCCTCGCGTTATGACGTATTATTCCCATATGAATTTTCAACGCAAAGTCCGAGTTATAAAAAATGAAACCTTTGGCA